>NZ_JBSFZS010000298.1:0-3896 GCF_053600395.1 Streptomyces sp. NPDC005070
AGAAGGAATGACATCGGGCGTTTTACGAGAACGCACAGACGACGCTAGGGTGCCTCAGATGTTCCACGCCGCCACGCCCCCCGTTCGCGCAGCGACGCCCGTCGCGGAGGCGACCAGACCACCCACACTGCTGGTGTTCACGATCGCACCGCCGCCACCCGCGAGCATCGCCGCGATCTCATGACGCATGCAGTTCCACACCCCGCGCACATTGGTGTCCATCACCATGTCGTAGGCGTCGTCCCCCAGCAGATGCAGCGGCGACCTCTCCAGCCCCACACCGGCATTGTTGAACGCCGCATCCAGCCGCCCGTGCCGCTCCACGACATACTCCACCAGCCGGCGCACCTGATCCCCGCAGCGCACGTCCACCACCCGGCAACTCGCCTGCCCACCCGCCCCGTTCAACTCCTCCACCAGATCCCGCAACCGCCCCCCGCGACGCGCCGCCAGCACCACCGCCGCGCCCTGCGCGGCGAACACCCGCGCCGCACCCGCACCGATACCACTGCTCGCACCCGTGATCAACGCCACCTTCCCCGCCAGCGGCAACCCCACCCCGCTCACCCCCGCACCCCGCCACCCACACCAGCAAGCACACCCACACCCACACCCGCGAGCGCACCCACACCGGCACCCGCACCCATAGTGGCGAGCACACCCGCACCCGCACCGACGCCCGCACCCGCACCGACGCCTGCACCGGCGAGCACACCGGCACCGGTGTCCGTATCGGTGCCCGTGCAGGCGCCGGCGAGTGCCCTGTCCCCTCCGGGCCACACCGCGTCCCGCGCCGCCTCGGCGTCCAGGACGTGCACCAGCGCCTCGTCGATCTCCCCCAGGCCCCCCACCAGATGCCGCACCCCTGCCTCCCGCATCGCCTCCCGCTGGAAACCGTGCCGGAAGGTGCTCGGATGCCCGATGAACGGCACCCGCAGCACACGCGCCTGCGCGGCGAACCGCGCCACGTCGTCGACGAACAGCACCCGGGAGGGCTCCACGGCGAACCCCCGGGCGATCTCCCCGATCCCCGGCCGGAAACCGTCCGTGCAGACATAACCCGGCCCGGCGAAAAGCGACCGCCACGCCCCCAGATACCGCTCGAAATGACGCTCCCCCAGCCCCCCGTAACACACCACCTCCAGCCCCAGACCCCGCAACCGCCCCACCAGCTCCAGAGCCCCCCGCGTCAACGACACCGGATGCTCCCGCACATACCGCTCACGCTCCGCGAAATACACCCCCGTCATCCACCCCGCACCCGCCGACGACCCGATCGCCCGGGCCAGCACCCCCGCCGCGACATCCCGCGGCTGCGAGAGCACCGCCGCCTCCAACTCCCTGCTGTAGGCCACCCCGTACGCCGCGAGCACCCGATGGATCACCGGACTGAACGTGTCCTCCAGCAACACACCGTCAAGATTCACAGCAGCCACCCTCAACGTGGCCAGAACACCAGACATCGCGCCCTCCCTGTCACACAGTCAAAGACACGGCCACACCACAAAAACCGGAAAACAAAGCCGCATCACAGCAGTCGAAAACAGAACCGGAAAAACCCGGAAAGAGCCGGATAGAGCCGCACAGAACCGAAAACCGGACCGCCACCACAACAACCCAAGACCGCGCCACACCACAGCAACCCAAAACCAGACCCCACCACAGCAGCCACAGACCAGACCACGCCACACACCCGCAGACCAGACCACGTAACGCCACAGCAGCCCAAGACCCGAGCCGCACCACAGCAGCCCAAGACCAGGCCACGTCACACACCCGACGGCGCAACCGCCGCCACAGCAACCCAAGACCGCGCCGCAGCAGCCCAAGACCCGGGCCGCACCACAGCAGCCCAAGACCGGGCCGCACCACAGCAGCCCAAGACCGGGCCGCACCACAGCGGCCGAAGAGCGGGCCGCACCACAGAGCCGGAGACGGGACCGCCGCCACAGCAGCCGACGGCCGAACCGCACCACAGCAGCCCGGGACCGGGCCGCGTCACCGGGCCGGGGGCGGGACCGTCGCCACGGCCACCGGCGGCTCCCCTCCCCCGCCCCCATCCCACCGCAAGCAAAAGAAAACCGTCAAGCAGGTTTCGACTCGGCCCTTCTCCCCGGCCGAGTGGGACTTTTCGCTGCCGCACCGCGAAAACGGAGGCAGTTATTCACGTTTCCACCATGAACTTGGTGAAGTCTTTACCTAGTGCTTCCGGCCAACAAAACCGGTAGGTCCGTATCTTATGGAGTCGTCGGACGCGGCTTCAAGACGGGGGCAGCCATGAACCTGATCACCACCGAAAGCAGCCCGGGAACACGCGGCTTACCCCGCCTGACCACCACGGTCCCCAAGGAGTACGTGCACCGCGCGAGCCTCGCCGAGGTCTTCCTCACCTCCTGCACCGCCCGCGGCCCCCTCACCTACACCCTCACCGGCCAATGGCCCCGCGCCCACCCCTACTTCACCACCCCCGACGGCAGAGCCCACGACCCCCTCCAGGTCGCCGAAACCCTCCGCCAGGCCGGCATGCTCCTCGCCCACACCGAACTCGACGTCCCCCTCGGCCACCACTTCATCCTGTGGTCCCTCAGCTACACCACCACCCACCCCCACGCCCTCGACATCGGCCCCACCCCCACCGACTTCACCATCCACGCCCACTGCACCCACCTCCTCCAACGCCGCCACACCATCAACCGCGCCACCCTCCACATGACCATCCACCGCAACAACACCCCCATCGCCCACGGCACCGCCACCTTCTCCACCACCAACCCCACCACCTACACCCGCCTCCGCGGCACCACCAGCACAAACCGCACGCCAGACACGAGTGGCACCACAGGCACAGGCAGCACCACAGGCATGGCAGGCGCGGGCGGCACGCCAGACATGAACGACACCAGCACGGGCGGCACGGGCATGGCGGGCACGGGCGGCGCGGGCATGGCGGGCACGGGCGGCACGGGCATGGCGGGCACGGGCGGCGCGGCAAGCGGCACGGGCGGCACCACCGGCACCACCGGCATGGCAGGCATGGGCGGCACCACGGGCATGGCAGGCGCGGGCGGCACCACGGCAACCAGCACAACAGGGCCGGGCGGCACGGCAGTTGACACGACAGGCACCACGGGCATGACGGGCACGGGCAGCACGACAGGCATGGCAGGCGCAGACGCAGGCGGCGCCACGGGCACAAGCGGTCCGGGCGGCGCCACGGGCACAGGCAGTACGGGCAGCGCGGGCGGCATCGCAGGCACGGCAGGCACGTCAAGTACGGCAGGCACGGGCGGTACGGCAGTCGACACGGCAGTCGACACGGCAGTCGACACGGCAGTTGACACGGCAGGCACCGGCACGGACACAGCCCCGCAAGCCCGGCAGGCCCCGCACCGTCAACCCATGCCCCCCGCCACCGTGGGCCGCCTCACCCCCAACGACGTCGTCCTCACCCCCACCGACCACCCCCACACCTGGCTCCTGACCCCCAACCTCAACCACCCCACCCTCTTCGACCACACAGGCGACCACATCCCCGGCATGGTCCTCCTCGAAGCCGCCCGCCAAGCCACCCACAACGCCACCAACACCCCCCACCCCACCCCCACCAACAACACCACCACCGCCACCACCGCCACCACCGCCACATTCCACCGCTACACCGAATACGACCAACCCTGCCACATCCACATCACCCACCTCACACCCGACAACAACACCACAACCACCACCCACATCACCGGCACCCAAAACAACCAAACCACCTTCACCACCACCACAACCACAACCACAACCACCCACTAACCCAACCCACCAACCCCTCGCCTCCACCCAGCGGGACCAGACCGACATGCCGCTCCGTCACGGGAGACAAGCGCATGCGCGGTCCCCGACCGAGG
>NZ_JBSFZS010000299.1:0-3866 GCF_053600395.1 Streptomyces sp. NPDC005070
AGAGCTGGCGCAACTGCTGGGCCAGCAGGGCGATCCCGAGCGGTGGCAGGTCGATGCCGAGCAACGCGATGCGGTCGCTCTCCAGGACGGAGCGGCGAACACAACGGCCACCTCACGGGCCTGGTGACCGCCAAACAGGACGGCACCTGGGCCGTCGCTGTCAGCCGCCAGACCGGAAACCACTACCTCACCAGCACCAAGGTCACCGACTACGTCGACGTCCACTGATCCACGTCACAACGGATCCAGCACGCACCGCCCTGTCAGTCCGGCCGGCCCGATGAGTACTGGGGCCGGCCGCGAGGGCGACAGAGTGCGAGGGGAATGGCGGTGTGCCACCAGTTCGTCCAGTTCAAGAGCCACTGCTGGTTGGCGCGCCGCCGTTGCAGTTCCAGCGCTCCAACTGGGTGCCGTTGACGTTGACGCCGCTGGGCTCGCACGCGCTCACGTTGAATTCCCCTGCACACGGGTCTACCTCTTCGAAGCTCGCGGCCTGCCCCCTGAGAGCCTAGCAACTGAGCGCGATGGAGCAGGACTTCCATCTGCTGCGGTGGCCGATCAGTGACGCGCTGCGCGCGGTGCACGAGGGACGCTTCCTCCTGCCCGCCAGGCCCCTGGCCCTACTCCTCACAGAGCGCCACCCGAGAGGTGGCTGACCCGCCCCCTGCCCCTCCCAAATCCTTCTTCCCAGGGGTACCGCACCCAGGACCTGCGCGACACGCCGTCGCCGGGCAGGTCGCGATCCGTACAGCGCTCCGGCCTGCCCATTCTCGTGAACTAGCTTGCTTGGCACAGTTGTTGGATCTGCTCCCCGCTTCGGTTCGGAGGTCTACCCGCGCTTCTACGGATGGCGTTTCCGAGCTCATCGCCCGTCCACCGAGCTGTCGAAGGTGCGCGACACAGACGGGAAAATGCACCGTCCACCGGAACCTGGTTCTAGCCCGCGGGGGCGGCGGTGTCGGCGTGCCGGGACTCCATCGCGGCGATCACCCGCTGCCGGGCCACCCGCCGGGCCAGCTTGAGCTTTCCGTCGGCCAGCAGGAGGGGCGCATACCAGATCCAGCCCCACGCGCTGTATGAGACAGTCCCGCTCAGTACCAGCGCGTTGTTGGTGGCGAGGACGAGCACGAAGGTGGCAACGTACGCGGCCACCCGGTGACGGACCATGAGCCGGAGCGGGGCCCGCCACGGACCGGCCAGCAACTCCAGAGCGGCCGCCACCTCAGCGGCTCGCAGATCCTCGGGATGCGCAGGTGCCTGACCGCCCCGCTCCAGCGCTTCCGCCACATCGATGCTGTGGGATGTCAGAGCCGACCGCTCGGCCCGCACGGTGGCCGTTCTCTCCCGGATGTCCTGCCAGTAGCCCCGCCCGGCAAAGCCGAGCGCGTCCTCCACCCGCGCCGCCTCGGGTGAACCCGCCGGAGCCAGGACGGCGATCCGCTCCTTGAGCACGACTGCTCGACCGCTACGCCCCGGATACGTCCAGCCGTCGGCCCGCAGGCACAACTCCAGGTAGGAGACGAGCAGTCCGAGGTCGTCGGGCCACTGTGCGAGCCCGGCCTCGTATGCCTTCTCCGCCTCGGCGTCGTGGTCGTCCTCGTCCTCCGCCGCGTGGGCCAGGCCGAGCCACCGGTAGAGCACCGGATCGGGCCCGAACTCCTCGAGGCCGGCCTCGGACAGCTTCCGGACCTGCGTGAACCCGCCCACCGCGAAGAGCTCCTCGCAGCGGTGTGCGTATTCGTCGTGCGTCATGCTTCCCACCCCAGTCGATCAGTACGGCCACTCTCAGCCACACAAACCCACTGGTCAAGGCAATGTCGGCGGCTGTCAGGAGTTCGCTGACGGAGGCCGGTTCAGCACCGGAACCAGTACCTCGCTGCTTACGGTGCGCACTGAACCACTTGTGAGGGACGCATGTCAGACAACCAGTCACAACCCACCCAGCCGCCCTTCTCGGGACACGCACCTTCGGGCAAACCACCGACACCCCCGTCGGCACCAAAGTGGGCCCGTAAGCGGATCCTCGTCCCTGCCGCAATCCTGATCCTGTTCATGGGAGTTGGGATCGGGTCGTCCGACGACGGCACCGAGAAGACGAGCGCGAAGCCGCAGCCGACGGTCACCGTAGAACCAGACCCACCCGTACACAACAAGCGCCCCCGCGCCTCCGCCGTTGAGGCCAGGAGCGGGGCGCGGCTGTGTCACGACCCAGTGACGGCGTGCACGTTTCAATCACATATGGCCTACCGTGTTCCGCCTGAACCAGCACCACTCGGGGGGAATCTGTGCGTACCCGCCTCATCAGCGCCATCCTGCTCACCGTTGCGGTCGGCAGCACCGTCGCCTGCCAGCCGGCCGACGACAAGGCGAGCGGCACGGCAACGTCGACCAGCACAGGGGCGGGAGCGAAGGAGGACAAGCCCGCGGAGCGGAAGCAGGTCCCCAACTTTGTCGGCATGGGCCTGCAGTCCGCTCAGGACGCGGCGCAGGAGCAAGGCTTCTTCTCGTTGAAGTCGCACGACTCGCTCGGCCGGGATCGCATGCAAGCCTTCGACCGCAACTGGAAGGTGTGCAGCCAGAACTACAAGCCCGGCAAGACACTGCCTGTCGATACGACTCTCGACTTCGGTTCCGTGAAGCTGGAGGAGACGTGCCCGGCGAAGGATGAGCAGGCGCCGTCCGCAGCCGGCGGGAAGATGCCCGACTTCAAGGGGAAGTCCGTGAAGGCGGCGCGGGCCGCGCTCGACAGCGGCACCTCGATCAGCGTGGAAGACGCGAGCGGGCAGGACCGTTGGGTGCTCGTCGAGTCCAACTGGCAGGTTTGTACGCAGACTCCGGCGGCAAGTACGGCGCTGAATGGGCAGCCGGTGACTCTCACTGCAGCCAAGTTCGACGAGGGCTGCCCATAGAGGTGGACCGACAGCTCGGCAATGCTGCCGCGGTTCCTTACCGACGGCCGGTGGATGGCCCGCGCGGTCCCAACACCCACGAAGTTCCAAGGTTGCTGACAGCCACTCGTCACACCGATCAAGCAGTGACGTACGGACCACATAAGCGGCACAGTGCCGCGTTTCGAATGGCGCCACCGGCAGGATGACGGCAGCTTCGGAGGCGGAGACCGAGGCTCGGCTGGCGGCGGCTCGGCGGGAAAGTCGGGAACGCAGATCGCGCGCGTCCTCGCGCTCGGGGCCCGCAGGGCGGACGTGGGGCGGAGCGGCGAGGAGTCGTGGACCGTTCTGACCGATCCCGAGGGGAACGAGTTCTGTGTGGTACGCCCGAAGGCGACCCTCATCTCCGGCGATCACACCTTGGACAGGGCCACCCACGGCCACGGCCGGCCGGGCGCCCCTCTCCCAGGTGGGTCGGGCGCCTCTCCCAGGTCGGGCGGCGGTCGCTTCCCTCGGGCCTTCACCCTCTGCGGAGCTCGAGCGTGATCGGTGTGGTGATCCGGACCTTGGCCCCCGGGCCGGGACTACTGGAAACGACGGTCCAGGCACCCAGCCCACTGCCCGGGTCGGTCATCACGTCATGCCCGTCGGGCGCCATGGCCTCGATGTTGTCGAAGCACATGAGGTCCTTGCCGAGCGGGTCGAACGGCTGGCCCTGGACGTCGGGCATGGGCTGGGGCCACTCCTGCGCCCGGCAGCGCGCGTTGACACTGTCGGCTGCGTACGCGGGCGACGACTGGGAACCCTTGGACTGCGAGGCGCTGCTGCATGCACCGAGGACGGGGACGAGCAGGGCGGTGACGGCGACGATGACGACACGGCGTTGCATTGCGGGTTCTCCTCTGATCGGGCTGGCTACGTGAACGTCAAGGTCGGTATCTCCTACGTCAGTCAGGAGGGCGCGACCGCCAACCTGGA
>NZ_JBSFZS010000300.1:0-3825 GCF_053600395.1 Streptomyces sp. NPDC005070
ACCTGCGACCTCTGGGTTATGAGCCCAGCGAGCTACCGAGCTGCTCCACCCCGCGCCGTTGTGTCTCAACCGTACCACGGCGCGGGGTGGCTCCTGATCAGCCGCTTCCCGAGCTCTTCTCACTGCTCGGGCTGCTGCTCGGACTGGGGCTGGCGCTGGGACTGCCGCTCTTGTCCGTGCTCTTGTCGGCCGACTTGTCCGCCCCGGAACCGCCGGCGGTCTTGTCCGCCTTGGCCTGCGCGTCCTCGGCCCGCTTCAGCGCGTCCTCAAGGTCCTTCTGCGCCTCGCCGTACGCCTTCCAGTCGCCCTTCTTGAGGGCTTCCTGCCCGTCGTCGAAGGCCTTCTGCGCGTCGTCGAGCGCGGCCTGGACCGTCGGGTTGCTCGACGTGGGCGGCTTGGTGGTGCCCTGGTCCGGCGGCTGGGCCGAACTCTCCGCCCCGAAGACCTTGTTGAGCGCCTGGCCCAGCGTGTCCTCGAAGGCGGTGCTGCCTCCGTAGGTCACCAACACCTTCCGCAGCAGCGGGTACTTGAGGTCGCCACCGCGGACGTAGACCGGTTCCACGTAGAGCAGTCCGCCGTCGAGCGGCACGGTCAGCAGGTTGCCGTACTCGACTTCCGAGTCGCCGCCTCTGAGGAGTCTGATGGACTCGGCGATGGACGGTTCGGAGTTGAACTGGCTCTGCACCCGCTTGGGTCCGTCGACCGTTCTGCCGGTCGGCAGTTTCAGAACGCTGATCTTGCCGTAACCGGGTGTCCCCGCCTCGGCGTTGACCGACACGAACGCGCTCAGGTTGTCCCGGCCGTTCGGTGTCATCGTCGTCGTCAGCGAGAACGCCTGCGACGACTGTCCCGGCAGCTTCATGCTCAGGTAGTACGGAGGCACCGCGCTGCCCGACTTGTTGGTCGGGTCGTCCGGGACCTGCCACACCTCGCTGCCGCTCAGGAACGTCTGGGCGTCCTTCACGTGGTAGCGGGTGAGCAGTTCGCGCTGGACCTTGAACAGGTCCTGCGGATACCGCAGATGGGCCATCAGCTCCGGCGAGATCGACTTCTTCGACTCCACCGTGTCCGGGAACGCCTTCATCCAGGTCTTCAGGACCGGGTCCTCGGTGTCCCACTGGTAGAGCTTGACCGCGCCGGTGTACGCGTCGACGGTCGCCTTCACCGAGTTGCGGATGTAGTTGACCTGGTTCTGCTGGGCCACCACCGCGCGCTGGTCGTTGGCCGCCGTCAGCGAGTCCGCCGTGGTGTCGCCGAGCGTGGTGCGCGAGGCGTACGGATAACCGTTGGTGGTGGTGTACGCGTCGACGATCCACTGGATCTTCCCGTCGACGACCGCCGGGTAGGCGTCGCCGTCGATGGTCAGCCAGGGGGCGACCGCCTCGACCCGCTCCTTGGGCGTGCGGTTGTAGAGGATCCGCGAACCCTCGCCGATCGCGCCCGAGTACAGGATCTGCGGCTCGCCGAACGCCACCGCGTACGCGGCCCGGTTGACCGGACTGGCGAGGCTGATCCCGCTCTTGCCCTTGTAGCTGGTGGTCTTCTCACCGTTGTCGTCGGAGTAGTCGATCTCCTTCTGGGGACCGCCGACGATCGAGTACTGGGTGGTCTTCTCGCCGTAGTAGACCTGCTGCTTGTACGAGCCGAGGTCGCCCTTGGACGGCAGGTTGTACTCGGTGAAGACCGGGCGGCCCTCGCTGTCGGCCGTGGTGCCCTTGGCCGCGACGACGCCGTATCCGTGCGTGTAACGGAAGTGGTCGTTGATCCAGTTGTTCTTCGGGATGCCCGCGAGGTTCAGTTCGCGCAGACCGAGGACGGTGTCCTGCTCCTTGCCGTCCTTGCTGTACCGGTCGACGTCCAGGTTCGACGGGAAGCCGTAGTAGTTCCGCACCTGCTGGAGCTGCTGGAAGGTCGGCGACACGATGTTCGGGTCCATCAGGCGGATGCTCGCGACGGTGTCGGCGTCGTCACGGAGTTCGGCCTTGTCCTTGGTGTCGCTCGCCCCGGCGTAGTCCTGCACGTCGGTGCCGGCGATCCCGTACGCCTCGCGGGTCGCCTTGAGGTTCTTCTCGACGTACGGCGCTTCCTTGGCCTGCTCGTTGGGCTCGACCTGGAACTTCTGGACTATCGCGGGGTACAGGCCGCCGATGAGGACGGCGGACAGCACCATGAGGCCGAAGCCGATCACCGGGAGCTGCCAGGTGCGCCGCCACAGCGTCGCGAAGAAGAGCAGCGCGCAGATGACGGCGATGCAGAACAGGATCGTCTTGGCGGGCAGATACGCGTTCGCGTCGACGTACCGCAGACCCGTCCAGTTGCCAGTGGCCTTGAAGTCACTGGACTTCACCGCGAGCCCGTACCGGTCGAGCCAGTAGGCGACCGCCTTCAGAGCGACGAAGACACCGAGGAGCACCGAGAGGTGTCCGGTGGCAGCGGCCGTGGCACGCGCTCCGGGGCTGGTGATCCGCAGACCGCCGTACAGGTAGTGCGTGACCGCGGCGGCGATCAGCGAGAGCACGGCGGCGGCGAAGCCGAAGCCGAGCAGGAAGCGGTACCAGGGCAGGTCGAAGGCGTAGAACGAGACGTCGAGGTGGAACTGGGGGTCCTTCTGGTGGAAGGGCACTCCGTTCACCCACATCAGCCACGTGCGCCACTGGCCCGAGGCGGACGCGCCGGCGATCAGCCCCACCAGGGACGTGATCGCGAGCAGCAGCCAGCGCTTGTAGGGCGCGATGCCCATGCGGTACCGGTCGAGGTTCTGCTGCTCCATCGACATGGCGCTCAGCGGCGGGCGCAGCCGGTGCGCCAGCCAGATGTTGAACCCCACCGCGGCCGCCATCAGCAGACCGAAGACGAAGAAGAGTCCGATCTTGGTCCACAGTGTGGTGGTGAAGACCGACGAATAGTGGACCGAGCGGTACCAGAGCCAGTCCGTCCAGAACCCCGCGAACATGACGAAGGCCATGGCCAGCACGGCCAGCACGCCCAGTGTCATGAGCAGGGTCCGGACACGCCGGGACGGCCGGCCCACTCTGATCCGTGGCCCCGTCGGGCCTCCGCCGCGGTCCGGCATCTGGAAAGCCAAGTTGCGCACCTCGAAGTCGCTGTCGATTCCGTCAGGCCCCCCATGTCGGTGGACCGTCAGCAAGGCTCCGTGATCGGGGAGCCTCATCTATGCAACTTACTCACGCTTTACTCGGTTCCCGATTCAGGTCACGAACGAGGCAGGATTGTGACCATGTCCAACACTCCCATGGCAGCGAGCCCCCTGACCCGGGCCGTACTCGAGATCGACGAGTACGCCTCCACCCTCGGCTGGGACCAGCCCGCCCGCCTCTTCGCCCTCGTAGACACCGCACGGTTGCGGTCCCAGGAACCCGGCCTGGCCGCTCAGCTCGGTCTGGAGCACGAGCAGGAGACCACCGGTCTCACCCCCGTCGAGCAGGAGGAAATCCCTGCCGGCAAGCCGCTGGACGAGTTCCTCGGCACCATCGCCTGGCCCGACGCCGTCGTCGGCTGCGCCCTCACCGTCGAGCGGCTGATGCTGCCGCCGTCCGCGGAGGGTTCGGTCCCGGAAGGGCTGAGCGGCAAGAAGCTCACCCAGTGGGTCGCCGCGCACCCGGACCGTCAGGAGGTGCGCATGACGGTCGGTGTCCTGCGCGACGGCACCCGCGACTCGGCACTGCGGCTGCGCGAGAAGGACGCGGCGACCGAGGTGCTCACGGGCGCGGGCCTCGTACCGGGCCTCGCGGAGGCACTGTCGGCGACGTTCGCGGACTGACCGGCGCACGGACGTGGCCGGGGGCGCTCCGCATGTCGCGGAGC
>NZ_JBSFZS010000301.1:0-3786 GCF_053600395.1 Streptomyces sp. NPDC005070
CCGGTGCGGCGAGTGGGGGTCCCCCCTGCTCGAAGAGCTTGGGGGAGCGTGCCGGGAGTCGCGACGGGGCGAACGTTGCCTGTCGCGGCACTAGGCATCCCGTCACCACCCGCACCCCGAACACGCCGAAGCCGTTACGCGTCCCGTTCCGGGAACGTGACGGCTTCGGCCGAGCGGGCGTGTCAGGGGCGCCCGGTGACAGCCCGCGGGGCGACCGCTACGCCTCGACCTCCGACCGGTCGCCGCCCCACAGCGTGTGGAACGACCCCTCGCGGTCCGTCCGGCGATACGTGTGCGCTCCGAAGAAGTCCCGCTGCCCCTGGGTGAGCGCGGCAGGCAGCCGCTTGGCGCGCAGGGCGTCGTAGTAGGCGAGGGCCGCCGAGAAGCCGGGGGTGGGCACGCCCTGGCGGGTCGCCGCGACGAGGACCTCGCGCCAGTCGTCCTGGGCCGCCCCGATCTCCTGGGCGAACGTCTTGTCCGACAGCAGGCTCGGCAGGTCGGGCCGGGCGTCGTACGCGGCGCGGATACGGTCGAGGAAGGCCGCCCGGATGATGCAGCCGCCGCGCCAGATCGAGGCGACCGAACCCAGGTCGATGTTCCAGTCGTACTCGTCGCTGCCCGCGGTGATCTCGTGGAATCCCTGCGTGTACGAGACGATCTTCGACGCGTACAGCGCCTGCTCCACCCGGTCCGCGAACGCCGCGGCCTCGGACTCGTCGAGCCTCTGTGCCGTCGGACCGGCGAGGTCGCGCGAGGCCTCGCGCAGTCCGGCGTGCCCGGACAGCGAGCGGGCGAAGACCGCCTCGGCGATCCCGGACACCGGTACGCCCAGGTCCAGCGCGATCTGCACGGTCCAGCGGCCGGTTCCCTTCTGCTCGGCCCGGTCCTGGACGACGTCCACGAACGGCTTGCCCGTCGCCGCGTCCACGTGCGACAGCACCTCGGCGGTGATCTCGATCAGGTACGAGTCGAGCCGGCCGGTGTTCCAGGTGCGGAAGATGTCCGCGATCTGGGCGGGGGAGTACCCGGCCACGTCACGCAGGAGCTGGTAGGCCTCGCCGATGAGCTGCATGTCGGCGTACTCGATGCCGTTGTGGACCATCTTCACGAAGTGCCCGGCGCCGTCGGGACCCACGTGCGTGACGCACGGCGACCCGTCGGCGGCCTTCGCGGAGATCTTCTCCAGCATCGGACCGAGCGAGGCGTACGACTCGACCGAGCCGCCCGGCATGATGCTCGGCCCGTTCAGCGCGCCCTCCTCGCCGCCGGACACGCCCGTGCCGACGAAGTGGATGCCCTGCTCGCGCAGCGCGCGCTCACGGCGCCTGGTGTCCGCGAAATGCGCGTTGCCACCGTCGATGATCATGTCGCCGGGCTCCAGGAGCGGGGCGAACTCCTGGATCACCGCGTCCGTCGGCTCACCCGCCTTCACCATGATCACCAGGCGCCTGGGCCGCTCCAGCGCCGCCACGAACTCCTTCGCTGTCCCGGCCGCCACGAACGTGCCCTCGTGGCCGAACTCCTCCACCAGCGCGTCCGTCTTCGCCGACGTGCGGTTGTGCACGGCGACCGCGTACCCGTTGCGTGCGAAGTTGCGGGCGAGGTTGCGCCCCATGACCGCGAGACCCGTGACGCCGATCTGGGCTGAAGTGCTCATCCGGTTGGCTCCTAAGAAGTGCGGTAAGTCCGTCGGCCGATAAGGGAAACACTTCGGCGCCCATGCCGCCGGTCGTGCCCGCCCGTGCGGCTCGCCAGTATTGCCCCAGGCCATCCTGACGTGTCGGAGGTGTCCACGCAGGGGAACGTCCCGGCGCCGCGAGGGCGGATTTCGGACAGTCCGTGCGGCGGGGGGCCGCCGCGGCAGGCGGATGCGGCGGCTCGTACGCGGTGCTCGTTCCCGCGCGGCCACGTCCGGGGAACGGGCCCGGCGCCCGTCGAGGTACACGGGAACCCGACGTCGGCGGGCCGTGGGGCGGCGGGCGGCGCACCCCGGTCCCGGGCCGGCCCGGGCACCCACCGTGGTGCAGGCGTCCGGACCGGCGCGGGTCCGGGATTCGGTCAACAGCCTTTTCGGAGCGACCGGTTGCCGCCTTGTCCCGGCCTGTTCCCAACGCTTACTTTTGCCGCTCCTGACGCATGTCTAGGGGGGCTCCCTCATGGCCGTACGCGGCCGGCACCGCCGGTATCAGCCGAACAGGATCAACCGCGCCTCGCTCACCGTCACGGCGGGCGGCGCCGGGATCGCGCTCCCGCTGGTCGGGGCCGGAGTGGCCCACGCGGCCGACGTCGGGACCTGGAACAAGGTGGCCGCCTGCGAGTCCAGCGGCAACTGGAGCATCAACACCGGCAACGGCTATTTCGGCGGACTGCAGTTCACCCAGTCGACCTGGGAGGCGTACGGAGGCAAGGCATTCGCCCGGCGCGCGGACCAGGCCACGAAGGACCAGCAGATAGCCGTGGCCGAGAAGGTGCTGAAGGGGCAGGGGCCCGGAGCGTGGCCGGTCTGCTCGGTCCGCGCGGGGCTGACGAGAGGGGGCGCGGCCCCCGCCGTCAGCCCGTCGGGGACCGCGCCGCAGACGGCGAAGCAGCGTTCGGTGCGGGACGTGAAGCCGCAGACCACGCCGCAGTCGCGGGCCGGGACCGCCGAGATGTACACCGTCGTTCGCGGCGACACGCTCTCGGGCATCGCCGACTCCCGGCACGTCCAGGGCGGCTGGCAGGGGCTGTACGCCGCGAACCGCTCGGCCGTCGGCTCCGACCCGGACCTGATCCTGCCGGGCCAGCGGCTCGCCCTGAGAGGCAGGGCCCAGTCACCCGCGCACACGCCCGTCAAGAGCCCGTCGAGGACGACCGAGCGGACGCCCGCGAAGAAGGCGCCGCCGACGACCCCGGCCAAGAAGACCACCGGTGGGACGTCCTCGCACACGACGACCCCCGCCAGGTCCGCGACGCACACGCTCGTGGCCCCGGTCCACGCGGCGACCGGCACTCCCTACCACGCCACCGGCTCCCACTGGTCGAAGGGCTACCACACGGGCGTCGACTTCCCCGTGCCGACCGGCACCTCCGTCGCGGCGGTGGCCGCCGGGCATGTGGTCAGCGCGGGCTGGGGCGGATCGTTCGGCTACCAGGTGGTGATCCGGCACGCCGACGGCCGCTACACGCAGTACGGCCACCTCTCCGCGATCTCCGTGAAGACGGGGCAGAGCGTGGTGGCCGGCCAGCGCCTGGGCCGCTCGGGGTCCACGGGCAACAGCACGGGCCCGCATCTGCACTTCGAGGTGCGGACCGGGCCCGGCTTCGGTTCGGACATCGACCCGTTGGCGTACCTCCGGGCCGGCGGCGTCAGGATTTGACTCGGGTGCGGTGGTGGCTGACGAACGGGATCGGCACGTACGGCACACCGAGCATGACGGTCAGGTAGGGCAGCTCGTCCTCGCCCGCCGGCGGGCGGGGGGCGACGACCTCCCTCGCCGGTACCGCCGCCTTCACCGGAGCCGGGACGAACGCCCCCGCTATCACCTGCTGCGGAACCACTGCGGCCGGCGGAACCGTCACGGCCTGCGGAACAGCGGGGAACACACCGTCGTCGTCCGCCCGCGGAGCGGGTGCCGGGTGCCGGGCACCCGTCGGCGACGCGGCTACGCGTTCGTCCGCGTCCCCGGTGGGCCCGGGCAGTCCGGCCAGGAACTCCGCCGCCGGTCACCAGCACTCGTTTGTCACGCAGTCCCGCACGGCCGGTGTCACCGTCAAGGGACACCGTCGCACCGCCCCCGCTCCCGTTCC
>NZ_JBSFZS010000302.1:0-3707 GCF_053600395.1 Streptomyces sp. NPDC005070
CCTGCGATCGATCCGTCGCCCGGTACACCCCGTATCGCCCCCGTGAACAGCCGCGTTGTCCGGGGTGCTCCACCCGATCCCTACCGAGGCACGGTCGTTCGGGAAGCGGGTCAGCTCGCCTTCGAGGCGCCACGGCGGCGCATGCCGAAGTAGACCGCTCCGCCACCGACGACGACGAACGCACCGGCGATACCGGCGATCATCGGGGTGTTGGAGTTCGCACCGGTCTCGGCGAGGTTGGACTCACCGGCGGCCGCGGACGGCTGGTTGTCGCCCGGGGTGGCCGGAGCGGCGCTGCTCTCCGCGTCGGACGGGGTCGCCGAGTCCGAAGGGGTGTCCGAGGGGGCGGACTCCGAGGGCTCCGGGCTCGCCGACGGGGACGGCGACTCCGACTCGGTGGTGCAGGCCTCGTCCTTCGTCACCAGGTTCGGGGAGATGTCCTTGTCCACGAGGTTCGGGACGCTGACGTGGATGCGGTACTCGGCCTTGGGCGCCCAGTCCTCCGAGAAGGAGACGGTGGCGCCGTTCTTGCTGCCGGTGACCTTCTGGGCGGTTCCGACCTGGTGGTCGTCGGCGCCGTTGCGCTCGAGGAAGACCGTGATGGTGGCTTCCTTGGCGGAGGTGTCGACGTCGGTCACGGTGATGATGCCCTTCCCGTTGCCGTCACAAGTGGCGGCCGCCGAGAAGTCCTTGATGTTGCAGGCGAGTGCATTGCCGGCGACGCCGAGCGCGAGCGCGGCAGAGGCGGAGGCAACGCCGAGGATTCGCACGGTACGTGCGGTGCGTCGAGATATGGACACGATTGCCCTTCACAGGTTGCGCAACTGCGGGGGGTGTGGGGGGATTTGCTGCAATTTCTCCAGCAACAGCGCCCCCAGGAGTCTCACAGGTCTATAAGCGCGACCTAAGTGCTGTCAATGCGTAGGTGCTGCCTCGCTGTTGGCTTTGCCGAGTTGTTAACGTCCCAGGTGTTTGAGCGCTTCCGGAGCGTCATCGACGCCGTCGACGAGGGCGATCCGCGACTCCATCGCACGTTCCCTGGCCAGCGACGTGAGCAGTCCCCAGGCGGGATACTTCTCGGTCCAGTGCGCCCGGTCCACCAGGACCATGGGGGTCGGCTCGCCCCTGGACCCGTAGTAGTTCGGGGTCGCGTTGTCGAAGATCTCCTGTACGGTCCCGGCGGCGCCCGGCAGGAAGACGACCCCCGCGTTCGAGCGGGCCAGCAGCCCGTCCTCACGGGTCGCGTTGGCAAAGTACTTGGCGATGTGCGCGGCGAAGGCGTTCGGCGGCTCGTGCCCGTAGAACCAGGTGGGGACGCCGACCGAGGGGCTGCCCGAGGGCCAGCGCTCGCGCACCGCGAACGCCGCGCGCGCCCAGTCGGTGACGGAGGGCGTGAACGACGGGACGGCGGCCAGCATGCGCAGGGATTCGTCGAGCATGCCGTCGTCGAACGGGGCCGCGTACGCGCCGAGGTTCGCCGCCTCCATGGCGCCGGGGCCGCCGCCGGTGGCGACCATGAGACCGGAGCGCGTGAGGGTGCGGCCGAGCCGTGCGGCCGCCGCGTACGCCTCCGTGCCGCGTGCCATCGCGTGGCCGCCCATCACGCCCACGACCTGTACGCCGGTGAGGAGTTCGTCGAGCGCGTCCGAGACGGAGTCGTCGTGGACCGCGCGCACCATCGACGCGAATATGTCGCCGTCGGCCTTGGTCCGCTGGAACCAGGCGTACGCGCGGGCGTCGGGTGTCGACTCGTACCCCGCGTCGAGCGAGGCGAAGAGTTCGTCGGGCGAGTAGAGACGACCCCGGTAGGGGTCGAGGGGGAGGCCCGGTACGGGAGGGAAGACGAGGGCGCCGGAGAGCCGGACCCGCTCGGCCGCCTCGGACTCCATCGGGCAGCCGAGGAAGACGGCGCCCGTGGTGTCCACGGACAGGAGGTCCGCCGTACGGCTCGTCAGATCGACGGCCTGGACGCGGAACCCGGCGAGCGAGCCACTCGAGACGACCTCGTCGAACTCGGCGAGGGATTCGATCTCACGGTCGTGGGGGATATGAAGGGGGGTTGGCAGCACCCGCCCATGCTAGGGGCTGCCGCCCAAGGGACACCGGGGTTCCGGGCCCCCTGTCCCCGCGACCTGACCCGGGTTGCCCCGGCCTCGCAGGCGACCGCGCCTTGGGTCCGGCCCGGCAATCGGGCTCGGCCTCGGCCCGCCGCACCGACAGCCTTCCTTCGCCGCCTCCGCCCCTGCCCGTCCCAACCCTGGGGCTCCGCCCCGGACCCCGCTCCTCAAACGCCGGAGGGGCTGAAACTTCCCCACCGACAGCCTTCCTTCGCCCCCTCCGCCGCTGCCCGTCCCGACCCTGGGGCTCCGCCCCGGACCCCGCTCCTCAAACGCCGGAGGGGCTGAAATTTCCCCGGCACCCGAAACGGCATGGATGGGCTGGAATGTGACTCCGTGTCCGGAAGGGTGGGGAGGGGGAATCCCCAGGAGTATGTGTTCAGGCCGGGCGCGCGGACCCCTGTACCGCGCGCCGGGCCTGGCAAGGGGGGAGGGTCAGCCCTGGACCGCTGCCGGGTCCATCCACATGACCTCCCAGGTGTGGCCGTCCAGGTCGTCGAAGGAGCGGCCGTACATGAAGCCCTGGTCCTGTGCCTCGCCTGACCCCGAGCCGCCCGCCGCGATGGCGGCGTCGACCAGCTCGTCGACCTTCTCGCGGCTCTCGGCGCTCAGACACAGCAGCACCTCGCTGGTCTTCGTCGCGTCCGCGATCTCCTTCTTGGTGAAGTCCGCGTAGCGCTGCTTGCCGAGCAGCATCGCGATGATGGTGTCGCTGATCACCACGCAGGCGCAGTCGTCCGTGGAGAACTGGGGGTTGATCGTGTAGCCGAGCTCCGTGAAGAACGTCCTGGAGGCGGCGACGTCGGACACGGGCAGGTTCACGAAGATCATCTGCTGGTACATACGAGGTTCTCCCGTCGGTGTTGTGCCGTTCGCAGGGATAGACCGGGGGTCCGCCCGGAACTCATCGCCCGGCGCGGACCCCTTTTCCCGAACATCGCGCGGAGTGCTCCGCGGGCCGGTCAGTGGATGAGGGGAAGCGCGGCCAGTTCGGCGACCGCCCAGGTCAGCGGGGCGAACGCGACGAACAGTGTCCCGGCGCGCAGGGCCGCCGCGCCCCGCAGCATGGTGGCGGGCGCCCCCAGCCGCAGCAGTGCCGCCGTGGTGTCGGCCCGGGCCTGCCGCGCCTCGACGGCGGCGGTCGCCAGCGTCAGCAGCGTGCACCCGGCGACCAGCAGGGCGCCCAGGGTGGTCAGCGGACCGAAGGCGGGCCTGGCGCCGGTGTACAGCGTCGTCATGGCGAACGCCCCCGACGCCACCGCGCACACCACGCCCAGCGGCCGCCCGATGCGCCGCGCCTCCGACTGGAGCACCCGCCCGGCCAGCAGTCGCAGCGCGCCGGGACGTACGGCCTGGAGCAGCCATCCGCACAGATAGGTGATCGCGGGCCCGGCGAGGGCCAGACCGACCGCCGTCAGCACCCAGCCGAGCAGCACACCGGCCGGACCGCCGATGAATCCGCCGGGCAGGGCGAGCGCGGGCGCGGGTCCCGAGCGGCTCGCGTACGTCTCCACGGCCAGACCGGCCGCCAGCGTGGCCGCGCCCCAGGGGAGCCCGATCGGGTAGCCCGGCGCGGGCGGCAGCCCGCCG
>NZ_JBSFZS010000303.1:0-3702 GCF_053600395.1 Streptomyces sp. NPDC005070
ACCGCGCCGCACGCCGCCGCCACGCGATCCGGGTACCAACCCGGCGGCCTGTCACGGGGCTTGGGGGGTACACGGACAGGCGGAAAGGAGGACCGTCGACATGACGACGTCCATCAAACGCATGCCCGGCTGGGCGAAGGTGGTCTCCGCCTTCGTGCTGGTGCTCGTGGTGCTGTTCGCCGGGCTGCGGCTGGCCGTTCTGCCGGGGCTGCGCGATGTGTTCGGCACGGAGACCCACGACAATTCGGGCCCCGCGCTGCTCAAGTCCATCCAGGACATGAGCCGTTACGACGCCGCGTCGGGCAACTTCCAAGTGGTCGTGGACCTGGAGAAGGACGCGAAGTACCTGCCCGACGCGCTCCGCGGCACCCGCACGCTGTACGTGGGAGCCGGCACCGTCGACGCCTATGTCGATCTCGGGCGCATCGGCCAGAAGGACGTGACGGTCAACGACGACCGTACGTCGGCCACGCTCCGTCTGCCGCACGCGGCCCTGGGCAAACCCGCCCTCGACCCCGACCACTCCTACGCCGTCTCGAAGCAGCGCGGTCTGCTCGACCGGCTCGGTGACGTCTTCTCGGACAACCCGAACGACGAGCGGTCCGTGCAGCGCCTCGCGGCCCAGCACATCGGCAAGGCCGCGAAGGACAGCCGCCTCACCGCACGGGCCGAGGAGAACACCACCAGCATGCTCGAGGGCCTGCTGCGCTCGCTCGGCTTCACGGACGTGACGGTCACCTACGGGACCTGAGTCCGGGCGGAGCCCGACATCGGACGGAGCCCGGCATCGGGCGGAGCCCGGCATCGGGCGGAGCCGTCGGCGCCGGGGCGGGAACACCGCCGCACCGGCGCCGGCGTCCGTCCCGGCCGCGGTCCTCCGCCCCTTTGTCCCAAAGCCCTCCCCCGGGCCGAGACGCCAGGCATCCTCCGCCCCTTCCGGGGTAAGCGGGCTGCACCAGAGGGCAGTTGAAAAGGGGAGGGTCTCATGGTCCGCACCGCGTTGCGCGCTCGCGCCGCCAAGGCCGTGGCCGGCCGGCAGAAGCCGGCGCCGAAGTCGGGATCGGACCGGGGAAAGCCCGCGCCGAAGGCCGGACGAGGCAAGTCTGCGTCGAAGGCCGACCGGGGCGGGACGGCCTCGAAGACGAGCCGGAGCAAGCCGGAGAAGAGGTCGTGGGCGTTCCTCGGCCGCAGGACACCGGAGCGGACCCCGGCTCCGGCGCCGGCGCGGGAGACCGGAGCCCTGGCACTGCCCTTCCGCCTGCTGGCCATGCTGATCGCGTTCGCGGCCATGGTGGGGTTCGCCGTCGTGCTGGCCCGGCTGACGCTGGAGCCCTCACCGGCGTCCGCGGCGCTGATCCACAACAACCTTCACCCCGGGGCCTCGCTGCGGGCCTATCTCGACCAGCCCGAGCTGCGCGACGCCGTCAAGCAGATCGGCGGGAACCTCCTGCTCGGGGTGCCCTTCGGCGTGCTGATGCCGGTGGTGTTCCCGAAGACCCGCGGCATCCTGCGCGTCGTCGCGCTCACGGCGGCGGTCATGCTCCTGGTCGAGCTCGTCCAGGGAGCCCTCATCACCGGCCGCTCCTTCGACGTCGACGACGTCATCCTCAACACCACCGGAGCGCTGGTGGGTTACCTGCTCCTGGGCCGACGACTCGGCCGGGCCGTTCACCCCAGGAAGCGCTCTCGCGCCTGAGCTCCGGCTGAGCTCGCGTCTAAGCCGACGGCAACTGCTGGTCCGTACCAGAGTATTGACACCTCGTTTCCTCACTCCTTAAATCAAGAGGCGAAGCATGGACCCCCCCCCCACCATTGCCCCCCACCTCAGTCGGCTCACCCGTCACGGGCGGCCGTACGGAAATGAGCGTCATGGACTCCCCACGCCTGCTCCGCCGATGTCTGTTGGCGGCGCTGTCCGCCGCGCTCGTCGCCTCCGCCTCGGTCGTCGCCGCTCCCGCCCACGCGGGTCCGGCGGCCGCCGCGGCGGCCGTGACGTTCCAGGACACCTTCGACGGTCCCGCCGGTTCGGCCGTCGACTCCGCCAAGTGGCAGCTCGAGACCGGCGACAACGTCAACAACCACGAGCGGCAGTACTACACGTCGGGCAACAAGAACGCCGCCCTGGACGGCCAGGGCCATCTGGTGATCACGGCCCGCAAGGAGAATCCGGCCAACTATCAGTGCTGGTACGGCACATGCCAGTACACGTCGGCCCGGATGAACACCTCCGGGAAGTTCACGTCGACGTACGGTCATGTCGAGGCCCGGATGAAGATCCCGCGCGGGCAGGGCATGTGGCCGGCGTTCTGGATGCTGGGCAGCGACATCGGGCAGGTCGGCTGGCCGAACTCCGGTGAGATCGACGTCATGGAGAACGTCGGCTTCGAGCCGTCCACCGTGCACGGCACGATCCACGGTCCCGGGTACTCAGGCTCCGCCGGTATCGGTGCCGGCTACTCCCTCCCGAACGGCCAGGCCTTCGCGGACGCCTTCCACACCTTCGCGGTCGACTGGGCGCCCAACTCGATCACCTGGTCGGTGGACGGCACGGTCTACCAGCGGCGCACACCCGCCGATCTGGGCGGCAACACCTGGGTGTTCAACAAGCCGTTCTTCCTGATCCTGAACCTCGCGGTCGGCGGATACTGGCCGGGCGACCCCGACGGCTCCACCTCCTTCCCGCAGCAACTCGTCGTCGACGAGGTGAAGGTGACCACGAGCGACAGCTCGGGCGGCACCGGCGGCCCGATCAAGGGCCTCGCGGGCAAGTGCGTGGACGTGGCGGCCGCCAACTCCGCCAACGGGACGCCCGTACAGCTCTACGACTGCAACGGCACGGGCGCCCAGCAGTGGACGGTGTCCGCCGACGGCACGATCCGCGCGCTCGGCAAGTGCCTGGACGTCACGGGCAACGGCACGGCGGACGGCTCGACGGTCCAGCTCTGGGACTGCACCGGCGGACCCAATCAGAAATGGACGGTCACCGCGGCTCACGACCTCGTGAATCCGCAGGCGAACAAATGTCTGGACGTCACGGGCAACAACGCGGCCAACGGCACCCGCCTGCAGATCTGGACGTGCACCGGCGGCGCCAACCAGAAGTGGACGGTGGGCTGACCGGCCGCTCGGGCGAGCGGCGAAGGGTCCGGCGGGGACATCCCGCCGGACCCTTTCGCATGGCCGGGGGCCGGCGCGGGACACCCCCGCCGGGACCGTTCGCCCGGCCGGGGTCGCGTCAGCGCGGATGCCAGGTGAGTTTGTCCCCGCCGACCCAGCGGACCACGTCGGGGTCGTCGAGATCGTCGACCGTGATGCCGTACGCGGCCGCGTACTCCAGGACGTCCGTGATCGCCTTCGCCTCGCCCACCATCTCGCCGTCGATCTCCATGATCCGGAACGGCGGCGTGCCCGGCTGCACCCCGAGCACCATGATCCGTGGGTGGGAGATGTGAGGGCTCGCGCTTTCGGTCATGACTAGAGCGTAAGGGGATTTCCGCTCTTGCCGCTGGTCAGCGGCGGAGCGCCGAGGGTCTGCCGCTCGTGCGGCCCGGTGCGGACGCAGCGGCTGTCGTCGGGGCGTTCACCCCGCCGGGTGTGGTCGGGGGAGGTCGGGGGAGGCTCCCGCCCTGGCCCGCCCGCGAGCCGGGCACCGACCGCCCCCCCCGCCGTCCGCCGTGCGGTGCCGCGCCGGCTGGGCAACCA
>NZ_JBSFZS010000304.1:0-3656 GCF_053600395.1 Streptomyces sp. NPDC005070
CGACCGTCGCCCTACCAGTGGCCGCAGCCCGGGCTCCGGGTCGTGCACGGGAGCGCGGCGGAGCCGACGAGGGCCCTGGACCCGGCGCACCTGGGTCGTAACCTGCTGCGCCTCGGCGGGCTCGCCGTGATTCCACCGCCCGTGCTGCATGCCCTGCGCTCCCGGCCGTGGAGGGCCTCTTGCCCGGGATGCTCCTCCCAGAGAGGACCGACCCCGTTCTGTGACTGACCGGCCCCGGGTATCTCATGGCGGTGCTCGCCGAAGCGGTCCAACTGCGCTGGCTTCCTTCACCCAGTTCGCTCCAGTCGCGAGACCGCTACTGGCGCATGGCGGCCGACTCGGTATGCACACCGTGGCACAGGTTGAATCGGACCGATGGGCAGCCGCCATCAGATCACGGCTCTTACGGAATGTCGGGATGCTCAGCACGGCTTTCGCTGGCGCGACATCGCGGCCCCGCGGTCTTGCAGCCGAGACCTCAGACCGCCAGCTCCGTGGGGCGCGCGGTCAGAGCGGCACTGGAGGCTCTCGGCCTGGCTGTCCGTTCGCGCGCCGCAGCAGAGTCCGCCCTTCGGCAGGGCAGGGTGTGTTCGGCCTGGCCACAAGACACCACCCCTTACTACCTTCAATTGAGTATTACTTAGAGTGTCAACAGTTATGAACTTTCATCTACAAGTGGTGACTTGCTGTTATGGTGGTGAAAGGTTGGGGAGGGTGAGGCAGTGGCGCAGACACCGGAAAACCAGCGTGCTCGGGCCGTCAGGAATGTCACCGAGGCCCGCGAGGAACTGCACGCTCTGGTGAAGCTGACTGAAGGTTCAGACGCCCGGTCGACAGTGATCGACAACCGCGGCGTACGTGCCTTGCTGGCGCCACTCGATCGTTTCCCCGCGGCTCGCCGGCCAGAGAGCAACGGGCTGCCCACGCATCCCCTGGGTTCGGCGCAGAAGGACCTCGGTGATCTCGTTGCGCTGGCCGCGCAGGGACAGCCGCAGGTACTGAAGCGATACAAGACCCCGGTTGCAGTCTTGTTGCCTGTCGACGGGCCGATCGGCGGCTCTCTATCCGACTCGGCCGCGCGGGACGTGGCACCCGTAGGAGGTGTGGTGAACAGCCAGCCCACTCCCAGCCGTGAGCCCGGACGCCGGCTCGCCACGCTCGGCGACGCCATCGGCGAGGTCCTCTCCTGCGGACCCGCTCCCGGCCTCTCCTTCGGCCTGGCAGGCTTGGACGAAGCAACCGGTGGCCTGCAGCCGGGCCGTCTGGTCCTGGTCGCGGCCGAGCCCCAAGTGGGCGGCAGTCTGATCGGTCTCGCAGCGGCCCGGCATACCGCCCTCGCCCGCAACGGCCGCGTCCTGTACGCGGCATCAGGCCCCAACAGTGCCGACATCACCCGCCGCATCATCGCCGCAGAAGCCGACGGCGACTACGCCCGCCTCAAGACCGGCGTCCTCACCCCCCACGAGCAGACCGTCGTCGAACGGCTCCGCCACGCACCGCTGCTCATCGACGACGGTAGCGACCTGACCGCCGAAGCCATCGCTGACACGGCCCCGCTCACCGACAACCTGGCGCTCGTGGTCGTCGACCGGCTGCAGCGGGCCCGCAACCCGCACCTGCCCCTGTCCGGCGAACACCTTCCCGAGGCCAGCCAGATCCTGCGCGAACTGGCCCGCACCCAGCACGTACCGGTCCTCGCGGTCTTGGACACCGACGACCCGGCCATCGTGAACCTGCTGGACGCCGACGTCATCCTCACCCTCACCACGGCCCCCGGCCAACCCCTCACGACCGTGACCGTCGCCGAACGCGACCTGGGCATCATCGGCACCACGAGCCTGCGCCCCGACCTCGCCCACGCCCGCTTCCTCGACACCACCCCCGCTGCTCCCGCCCCCCAAACTCCCGCGGCCGCCGACGCCGTCCCGGACCTCGTGGGCACTGCCGCCGACCGTGAACTGGCCGATGCCGCCCTGCCCTTCACCTCCGGGGCCGTCAAGGGACTGCCCGCGGAAGCGACCCGTCTGCTCGCGGCGCTGCGCACGGCGCTGGCCGGCGGCCGGGTGAAGGACCTCGACGAACTCCGCACCCCGCTGCAGACCGTGGCCACCGCCGGACTGCACCTGCCCGACAGCGTCGAGGGCCGTCGTCTCGCCGCCGCGCTGCACGCCTACAACGAACCTGCCGTCACCCACAGCACCGGGCAACCGGACACTCCCGCCACCCCGGCCGGCGCAGGCAGCGCCACCGCCTCGGACGATGCCGCCGACGGCACCCGGCGAGACGACGATGACGGCCTGGTCCCCGGTGACGAGGAGGATGAGCCGCAGGGAACGGTCTTCCCCGCTCTGAGGATCCTCAAGGACGCCGTGGCGCGTTCGAAAATGCACCCGGTCCCGGTCATCCGCTCCGAGGAACGCGAAGACGGACCCTGGCCGTTGATCAGCGAGGACATGGCGGGCGAGCCCAGCTGGGTCCACCCCGACGTCACCAGCAGCCGGATCGCGCACATCCGGGACAACGGCAAGCGCGTCCGCCGCGACCGGCTCGATGTCCCCGACGCCTTCGGCGACGGCGTGATGTGCCTGATCGACCGCAACGGCAGCTACCCCTCCGCCTGCTCAGCCGTCCCACTCGCCCCGAACAAACTCCTGCACACCGGCCCCCTCGACGCCTTCGACAAGAGCCAGGCCGGCATCTACCAGATCAGCATCCCCGAGTGGAACTACCCGGGCATGCCGCACCCGCTGGGGCGGCTCGTGGACCGGCCCGACGACCAGGGCCGTATCTGGGTGACCACCCCGCACATCAAGCAACTCGAACGCCTTTACCGCGAAGGCCACCTCGCCGAACAGGTGACGATCCACGACTCGTGGACAGGCAAGGCCAACGAGTCCCTGTTCAAGCCGTTCTACGCCGCGGCCCGCGAGGCCCGCACCGAACTTATCCAGGCCGGCGGGGAGCCGTACAAGAACTACAAGACCCGCCTGTCCATCGCCCTGCGCCTGCTGTGGCCCAAACGCCTCGAGCAACGGTCCCCGTTCTGGCGGCCGGACTGGCGCATGAGCATGGTCGCCGAAGCATCCGTCCGCCACTGGACCGTCGCTTTCAAGGCCGTCCAGGAAGGCCATACGCTGATCGCTCTGCGCAACGTCGACGCCGCCATCTTCTGGACTCCCCAGGACGCACCCCCCGGCACGTACCGGATCGGAACCGGGTTCGGCGAAGTGAAGGCCAAGTTCATCCCCCGCGGCGAGTTCATCCCCGAAGGTGACGACTGATGGCCGGACCCACCGGCCGCGGAGACTCCCTTGGCGCCGCGCTCAACAATCTGCTGCGCACCCAGGTCACCCCGCGCCACCGGCTGTCCTCCTACAGCGCCAAGCACTGGCACGCCCAGCTCAGCCAGCTCACCGGTACCGGCCGCGGCCACCAGGCACTGGAAGCCGCAGGCCTCGACGTCACGCCCGGCACCCTGCTCAAGTGGCTGTCGGATCCCGAATACAACGTCCGCCGCAGCTACCGCGACCTCATCCACACCGCGTACGAGAACGTCGCCATCGTCCCCGCCGACCCCATCCCCGAACTGGTCAAAGACGGCCAGTTCGAGATCAGCGGCAAGGTCAAGACCGGCAGCGACGAACGCGAACGTGGCA
>NZ_JBSFZS010000305.1:0-3571 GCF_053600395.1 Streptomyces sp. NPDC005070
ACGGCGGGAGGGGGCCGCCCGCGGCCAGCGCCGTGTACATCCGCGTGATCCGCCGCCAGGATCCCGATCCTGTTCGTGGTCCGGTTCCGGATCAGATTCAGGATCAGGAATCTTCGAAGTCGCCCCCGAGCGCGGACGCGATCCGCAGGTGCGACGCGGCCTCGTCCGGCCGGCCGAGGCGCTGAAGCGTGCGCCCCAGCATCAGCCGGGCGTAGTGCTCGACCGGGTCGAGCTCCACGAGGGTGCGCAACTCGGTTTCTGCGCGGCGCAGTTGGGCCGAGTGGTAGTAGGAGCGCGCCAGCAGCAGCCGGGGTCCGGTCTGCTCCGGCACCTCCTCGACCAGCCCGCCCAGCACACGTGCCGCCGCGGAGTAGTCCTTGGCCTCGAAGAACATCCGCGCCCGCTCCCAGCGATCCGCGGCCGTCCCGTGGTCGTAGTACGTCGTGTCCACCACTGACCTCCTTCGAGGGGCCACAACCGAGCCGGTTGGTTGAATATTCCACGAACCCGTCGGGGCGCCCGAGGGCGCGACCGGGCCCCGCGCTTCCGCCGCGTTCGCGCCGGCGCTCCGGACTGCCGGACGGCGGCGCTCCGGACCGCCCGACGCCGGCGCTCCGGACCGCTACGCGCCGGCGAGTTCCGCCTCGGCCCGCTCGGTGACCAGGGCCAGCACGCGCCCGGCGGCGGCCAGGTCCTCGGCCGGGATCCCGGCGTACACCCGGGCCGCGATCGCGTCGCCCGCGTCGCGGATCGACGCGAACAGCTCCCGGCCGCCGTCCGTCAGGGACACCTGCCCGGGCGCCGGCTCCGCCAGGAGTCCGCGCGCCGTCAGCTCCTCGACGGTCCGCCGGGCCGCCGACTCCTCGATCTTGAGACCGCCGGTGAGCCGGCCCACGACCCGCGCCGTTTCGGCGGTCCCGCCGTTGTCGGACGCGGCCCGCAGGGCCACCGACTGTTCGAACGTGGTGCCGCTGCGGGCCAGCACCCGCTCCAGGGCGGCGCGGCTCGCGTAGTGGGCGAGGCCGATGACCTGGCCGTTGACAGGGGGAACGTTGACAGGGGGAACAGAGGTGGTCATGACTACTCCTCGGGTGAATCCTCTTCGTAGGGCGGTGAAGCCTGGCCGGGACGCTGCCCGGCTCCGGTGTGCGCGTCGAGCGGTACGTCGAGCAGGACGGCCAACTCGTCGCTGAACGTCCGTGTGCGTTCGCCGCCGAGGCCGCCCAGTGGTTCGAGAAGCTGCTCCAGAAGGCCCTGGACCACGGAGACGGCACGGCGGGTGACCTCGCGCCCGTCGTCGGTGAGGGTGAGCCGCACCGCCCGGGGGTCCGCCGGATCCCGGGTGCGGTCGAGAAGGCCGGCCGCCTCCAGGGAACGGGCCAGCTTCGAGACGTAGAGCGGTTCGAGTCCGGTGTGGTCGGCGAGTTGACGCTGACTGGGGTGCCGTCCGTCCCGGTGCATGCCGTACAGCGACGCCACCAGCGAGTACTGCGCGTGCGTCAGGCCCAGCGGGCCCACCGCGCGGTCCACCGCGACGCGCCACTTCATCGACAGGCGCCAGACGAGGAAACCGGGCGTCGCGTTCTCGGAGACCGACTTCGCTGTACTCATGGAAGAAACAGTACATGGCTACTATGTCCATGGCTACTATTTTCGCCGTGGGGGCCGCGCCGGTTCTGAGTCATGTGTCCCTCAATGGGCGGATAGATGGACTGACGAGAGGCCTCCGGCAGGACTAGGTTGTGCGCCATGAGCAATCTTGATCGGGACGCGGTTCCCGCCCCCTGCGGCGGCCGCGGGTTCGTGGTGGCCGAGCCGGTGCGCGAACTCCTCAGCCCCCGCCGGGTCAAGCTCGGCGAGTCGACCGAGGTCCGCCGTCTGCTGCCCAACCTGGGCCGGCGCATGGTCGGCGCGTGGTGCTTCGTCGATCACTACGGGCCCGACGACATCGCCGACGAACCCGGCATGCAGGTCCCGCCGCATCCCCACATGGGCCTGCAGACCGTGAGCTGGCTGCACGAGGGCGAGGTGCTGCACCGCGACTCGACGGGCAGCCTCCAGACGATCCGCCCGCGCGAACTCGGCCTGATGACCTCGGGCCGCGCCATCAGCCACTCCGAGGAGAGCCCCCGCGCGCACTCCCGCCTGCTGCACGGCGCGCAGCTCTGGGTCGCGCTGCCGGACAGTCACCGGCACACCGAACCGCACTTCGAACACCACGCCGAACTGCCCGTCGTCACCGCCCCCGGCCTGCGGGCCACGCTCCTGCTGGGCACCCTCGACGGCACGGCCTCGCCCGGTACGACGTACACGCCGATCGTGGGCGCCGACCTGGCCCTGACGAGCGGGGCGGACGTACGCCTGCCCCTGGAGCCCGACTTCGAGTACGCCGTCCTCGCGATGTCCGGCGAGGCCCAGGTCGACGGCGTACCGATGCTCCCCGGCTCCATGCTCTACCTCGGCTGCGGCCGCACCGAACTCCCCCTGCGCGCCGCGACCGACGCGGGCCTCATGCTGCTGGGCGGTGAGCCGTTCGACGAGGAGCTGATCATGTGGTGGAACTTCATCGGGCGGTCCAATGAGGATATCGCGCAGGCCCGTTCGGACTGGATGAAGGGCTCCCGATTCGGTGAGGTGGTGGGGTACGACGGGGCATCACTGACCGCTCCCGAACTCCCGCCTGTCCCGCTGAAGCCGCGCGGGAGGGTGCGCTGACCTGGGGTTCCAGCTCTAGCTGTACTCGGCCGACACGTTGGTGACACGTGGCCGTCGGTAGTTGATCAAGGAGGGGCCTCCGGGCGTAGTGGGGATTAGCCGTCTTCACTCACTCCGGAGGTCCTGGTGGCTCACCCGGGCGAGCAGGCCGTGGACCGGGGGCGGGATGCCGCCGCTGCGGACCCACTCGTGGTAGCGGCCGAGTCGGCCTTCGCCGGGGCTGCTTCGAAGGGTTCTGTTGCGGCACTTGGCCGTACGGCGGTCGCTGAGGGCACGCCGCCGGAGGGCGAGGAGGTCCGCCGTGTCCCGACCGGCGACCCCGGCATGGGCGTGATCCGCCACCTGGATGTGAGCTCCGGCCGCGCGAACAGGTCGCGATCATGCGGGGCGCACGGGTGCCGATGAGGAGCAGGGTCACCCCTGTCCAGTCGGCGTTCTGTGTGTTCGGATCCTTGACCGCTGCCCGGGACTCCATAATGCTGTGTTGCGACACGTGAGATACGTGCCGCAATAAGCAACACTTGAATCGGGTCTCGTACCAGCTGAGGAGTGGCCATGACTCACCAGGTCCGTGCTGTCGTCGCGCGGGGGAAGGGCGCCCCCGTCAGCCTGGAAACGATCGTCGTGCCCGACCCCGGCCCGGGCGAGGCGCTGGTGAAGATCGAGGCCTGCGGGGTCTGTCACACCGATCTGCACTATCGCGAGGGTGGCATCAACGACGACTTCCCGTTCCTGCTGGGCCACGAGGCCGCGGGTGTCGTGGAGTCGGTGGGGGAGGGCGTCACCGACGTCGCTCCGGGTGACTTCGTCATCCTCAACTGGCGTGCCGTGTGCGGGCAGTGCCGGGCCTGTCTGC
>NZ_JBSFZS010000306.1:0-3556 GCF_053600395.1 Streptomyces sp. NPDC005070
GACGACGTCTACCAGCCCGACGGATCCGAGGTACAGGACGACGCGGGGCTGCTCGACGCCGAGCCAGTGCGAAGTGGCGTAGCTCTTCAGCAGGTTGGCCATGCCGGTGTCGCCGAGCACGCGCCGCAGGTCGTGCAGGGCGCACTTGCCGTAGCCGTAGACGACGGTGGAGTAGCGGGACGAGTGAGCGTCCCAGTAGGCCATCGAGTTGGTGATGTTCTCCGCGCTCGACGCCCAGGAGACGCTGCTCCAGCAGCTCGTTCCGGTCTTGCCCTGCGCCAGGTCGGTGGCGTAGTCGGTGAACGCCTCGTCGAGCCACGGGTTGTTGTACTCGTCGTCACCGACGATCCCGTAGAACCACTGGTGACCGATCTCGTGGGTGAGCGCCGTGGTGCTGACCAGGTCGAGGACGAATCCGGGGTACTCCATGCCGCCGAACCAGTAGTTGTTGTCGATGACCGCGTCCAGCTCGCCGTACGGGTACGCGCCGAAGCGCGCGGCGTGGGCGTCCACCGCGGACTTGGCGGTGGTGAGCATCGACTGCGCGTCGGAGGAGCTGATGCCCGAGACGGAGTAGATGTTGATCGCGGTGCCGGCGGTGGAGGTGCCGGAGATCTTGCTGAACGGGCCGGCGGCCCAGGCGAAGTCACGGACCTTGGAGGCCGTGGCCGTGGTGACCGTACGGCCGCTCGAACCGGCGGTGTCGACCGAGGTGCCGGTGGCCGGGACGAGGAGGCTCGTCGGGTGGTCGAGGGTCACCTTGAAGTCGGCGGCCAGGGAGTAGAAGGACTCGCCGTTGTTGGTGTACGGGTCCAGGTGCCAGCCGGAGCCGTCCTTGACAGCGAGCACGGGCAGCGCGTTGCCGATGTTGACGAAGGCCCCGTCGTAGCCGAAGCGGTCGGCGCCGCTGGGCACGGTGATGGCCAGGTCGAAGCCGATCGTCGCGCTCTGGCCCTGTGCCAGCGGTGACGAGAGGCTGATCTGGAGAGCGGTGCAGGCCACCGAGAGCGAGCCGGCGGTGCCGCCGCTGACGTTGCTGACGACGATGGGCATCGCGGAGCAGGTGCCGTGGTAGTTGTCCCACAGCCTCAGGTACACCTCGCTCAGCGCGGTGGAGGAGGCGTTGGTGAACGTCACGCTCTCGTGACCGGTCCAGCCCTTGCCGGTCGAGTTGCTGGTCAGGCTGACCGTGTACCCGGGGGTGGCGGGCGTACGGGTGGAGTCGGCCGGCGGCGTCGTGTCACCGGAGGTGTTCAGGGCGATGTCGTCGAGGACGAAGCTCGACTGGAGGCTGGAGTCCTCCGTGCCGGTGAAGGCGAGGGTGACGGTCTGGCCGGCGAAAGCCGAGACGTCGAAGGTCTTCTGGGCGTATCCCGAGGCCTTGTTGAGGTTCGAGTACGTCGCCAGGGTCGTGCTGCCGATCTTCGCCGTCAGCTTGTCGTAGGCCGTCGACGAGGTCGTCTCGGTCGTGTCGATGTGCAGCCAGAACGTGAGGCTGGCGCTGCTGCACCCGGACGGGATCGTGACGCTCTGCGAGAGCGTGTCCGTGTGGGTGCTGCCCACGCCGTCCAGCCAGGCGAAGGTGGTGCCGCCGTGGGCGGTCTGGCCGGTGCGGCTGGTGATCACGGAGGTCGAGGACTGGGTCCAGGGCGAAGTACCGCTCTCGAAGCCGCCGTTGGTCACCACCTGGGCGGGCGTGCAGGCCGCCGCCGCGGCCGGTGCGGTGCTCGTCTCGGCGGTCGCGGGGGTGCCGGGGAGCGAGACGGCGGCCAGGGCGGCGACGACGATGACGCGCGCCGCCAGGGCCTTGAGGGGGGTCGGTCTCACACGAAACTCCTTTGAGGCGGCCGGGATTCCGGCAGCTCGGTGGCCGCCCGGGACGACTGGGGTGCGCCGCTGGGTGGCCGCGATCCGCGCACGGGTGCGCGCGGTCGCCTGGTGAGATTTCCGTGCCGTCACCCTGGGGTCAGGGCGACGGCACCGGAAAGCCTCGCAGATTTGACCTAGACATGCCATCAATCCTCGGCAAAGGAGAGCACGCGAGCCGCCGGGAACGGGTGCCGCTCAGGAACCCGGCCGGCTCAGGGCGGGTGTCAACCGCGACCAGGGATTGGGGAGTTCGCCGGTCACCGGTCCGGCCACCGCCGCACCGCGGTCACGCGCGGTGCGAACGGCCAGCGGGACGAGCGCCTCGGGGACGCCGTAGACCAGATGACAGAACTGCTCGGGCGGGTGCCGCATGGTCCACGCCGGTCTGCTGAACGCCGACACATAGGTGGACCAGTGGCCCTCGAACGTGACGAGCAGATCGGCGCAGCGGGCGTACCCCGGCGCCGGGTGGACACCCATGTTCAGCACGACCGGAGCCGCGCCGGCCCGGCGCAGCTCCTGCACCAGCCGCCGGCAGCCGGGCAGCGCCTCCGGAGTGGGCGCCACCCGGTCGAGGAAACAGCCCTGTGTTCCGTACCAGTCCCGGTGCCGCAGGACCTCGTCCGCGACGAGGCCCGGATCGCGGGCGCCGTAGTCGGTGTCGACATAGCCCAGCAGCCGGGCGCCGGCCGAGCTCAGCGCGTCCGCCGCCGCGGCGAAAGCGGGATCCGGGCCCCGGCCCGGCCCGTCGGCCGGGTTGATGACGACCCCGTACGTCCGGCCGGCCGACGCGATCAGGCGGTGCCAGGCGCCCGGGTCCTCGGCCGGATGGACGTACAGCGGAATCAGCAGACTCATGATGTGCGGTCGCCTTCGGCCCGCGGGAGGGAACCGGCTCCCGTCGTGGCCCTCCAGAGCGCGGCCAGCGAGTCGTCGAGCGTCAGCGCCGGCCGCCAGCCGAGCGTCTCCTCGGCGGCGGTGATGTCGGAGCACTGCCACGACACCTCGCCCGAACGCGCGGAGCCGCCGCCGTTCTCCTCGACGCGCCCCCGGAACCCGGCGACACGCGCCAGAACGCCGACCAGTTCGCGCACCGGGACGGCCTTGCCGCCCCCGATGTTGAGGACCCGCGGCAGTGGTCCGGGGGCCGTCGCGGCGGCGGCCGCAGCCCGTGCCACATCGCGTACGTCCACGAAGTCGCGGTACGCCGAGAGGTCCCCCAGCCGGACGACCGCGTCCGGGTCGGGACCGGCCTCGCGGAGCAGCCCCGCTATCCGGCCCGGCAGCCCCGTGGACGGTGCTCCCGGACCCACGGGGTTGCCGACCCGCAGTACCACCGCGTCGAGGCCGGAGGTGGTGACGGTGACCGTGCCCGCGAGCTTGGTGGCCCCGTACGGGGTGAGGGGACAGGTGGCCGAGGACTCGGTCACCGCGGTGTCCCGGACGCCGGGACCGTACTCGGCGGCCGAACCCAGATGGACCAGCCGGGCGGTCGGCGCGGCCTCGCGCAGAGCGGCGCACAGGACGGCGGGACCCCGTGAGTTGACCTCGGAGAGGGTCACGGCGTCGCCGCCGGTCGCGCCGGCGCAGTTGACGACGGCGTCGGGCGCGGCCGCGGCCAGGGCCGGGACCAGCAGCTCCCGGCGGGCGGTGGCCAGGTCGATGCCGAACTCGGCGGCGGGCGAGC
>NZ_JBSFZS010000307.1:0-3541 GCF_053600395.1 Streptomyces sp. NPDC005070
ACCACAGCTTGCGGGCGCGCGGGGTTTCGGTGGAGTGGCCGTTGCTCAACCAGACGCTGTCCGCGCTGCGGCCCAAGGGGGTGCCCTCGGGTGAGCCGGCACCCCCGGGCAACTGCTGCCCGCACGTGAGCTGATGGCCTTCACCCTGGCCTCCCACATCATCCTCGTGCCGCTGGGCGTGGCCCTGCCGTTCATCACCCTCGTCATGCACCACCGCGCCCTGCGCCGGAACGACCCCGTCGCCCTGCTGCTCGCCCGCCGCTGGTCGGCCGTCATGGCCGTGCAGTTCGCCGTCGGCATCGTCACCGGCACCGTGCTCTCGTTCGAGTTCGGGTTGCTGTGGCCGAAGATGATGGGCACCTGGGGAGACGTCTTCGGCCTCGGTTTCGGGGTGGAGGCCTGGGCGTTCTTCCTGGAAGCGGTCCTGATCGCCATCTACCTCTACGGCTGGCGCCGCCTTCCCGCCCGGACGCACTTCTGGCTCGCCACACCGCTGCCGTTCGCCGCGCTGATGGGCGCGTTCGGCATCATCGGCGCGAACGCCTGGATGAACACTCCGCAGGGCTTCACCCTGGACGCCCAGGGCAGGCCCACGGACGTCGACATCCGGTCGGCCGTGTTCACACCGATGTTCGGCCCCCAGTACTGGCACTTCGTCGTCGCGATGTTCCTGACGGCGGGCTATGTCGTGGCCGGGGTCTACGCGGTCGGCTGGCTGCGGGGCCGGCGGGACCGTTACCACCGGCTCGGGTTCTGTGTGCCGTTCACCGTCGCGGCGATTCTCACGCCCGTGCAGTTCTTCCTCGGCGACAACATCGCCCGGCAGGTCTACCAGAAGCAGCCGGTGAAGTTCGCCGCGATGGAAATGGTCTGGAAGTCCGGCTCGCACGTTCCCGAGTACCTCTTCGGCCGGCTCCAGTCCGACGGCACCGTCAAGGGCGGCATCAAGATCCCCCAGCTCGACTCGATCCTGGCCGGAGGCAGCCCCGGCACCGAGGTCACGGGACTCACCTCCGTGCTCGCCGCCGACCGCCCCACCGTGAGACAGGCGACCATCGCCCACTGGGCCTTCGACATCATGGCCGGCATCGGCAGCGTGCTGATCCTCCTCGCGCTCTGGTACGGATGGTGCTGGCTGCGACGCCGTGACCTGCCCCGGTCGCCGTGGTTCTTCCGGTGCGCGGCGGTCGCCGGGGTGGCCAGCGTGGTCACGGTCGAATGCGGCTGGATCACCGCCGAGGTGGGCCGCCAGCCCTGGATCGTCTACGAGCACATGCGCGTCTCCGAGGCGGTCACACCCACCGGGGCCGGCTCGCTGTGGACGATGTTCGGCGTCGTCGTGGTGGTCTACGCGCTGATGTTCGGCGCGTTCCTGGGCGTCGTCATGAAGATGAGCCGACGCTGGCGGCTCGCGGGCCCCGCCGGTGAAGAGGGCCACGGTCCGGAGGCCGACACCCCCTACGGACCCCGCCGGGAGAGGGCCGGCGCGGCACACGGCTCCACCGCGCCACCGGAGTCCGGCCCCGGGCCGGGGGACACCCGATGACGGCCACCGTGGCCGCCTGGATCCTGCTCCTGGCGACGGCCGCCTACGCCTGCGGCGGCGGGGTCGACTACGGGGCCGGGTTCTGGGACCTGGTGGCCGGCGGCACCCGGCGGGGCCGCCGGCCGCGCGGACTCATCGACGACGCGATGGAACCGGTCTGGGAGGTCAACAACGTCTGGCTGATCTTCGTCTTCATCCTCATGTGGACCGGCTTCCCGGTCTTCTTCGAGGCGGTCTTCAGCGCCCTGTGGCTGCCGCTGGCGCTGGCCGCCGTCGGACTGGTGCTGCGCGGCGCGGGGTTCGCGCTGCGCAGACCGACCCAGCGGCTGTCCCGGCGCCGGATCTTCGGAGCCGTCTTCGCCGTCGCCTCGGTGCTGACCCCGTTCTTCCTCGGCGCCGCGGTCGGCGGTGTGGCCTCCGGCCGGGCCGCTCCGGGCACCACCGCCTCCGCCGACGCGTGGGCCAACACGACCTCCCTCGTCGCCGGGTTCCTCGCCGTCGCGGCCACCGCGTTCCTCGGGGCGGTCTTCCTCACCGCGGACGCCCACCGCTTCGACGCCCCGGACATGGTCGTGTACTTCCGGCGGCGCGCCTGGTGCAGCCTCGCCGCCGTCGCCGTCCTGGCCCTCATCGGCCTCGCCGAGACACGTGACCACACCGCGTACGTCTACCACGGCCTCACCCACGGTGTGGGGCTGCTGCTCGTGATCCTGTCGGCGGTGGCGGCCGCGGCCACCGCCTGGCTGGTCGCCGGACGGGCCGCGGGCTGGGCCAGGTTCACCTCCGTCGCCGCGGTGGCCCTGGTGATCGCCGCGTGGGGCGCGGCGCAGCGGCCCTACCTCGTGCCCACCTCCCTCACGGTCCAGGAGGCGGCGGGCGCGCCGGGCTCACTGCACTGGCTGCTGATCGTCACGGTGATCGCGATCGTGCTCGTAGGACCCGCGCTGGTGGTGCTCTACCGGCTCGACACACGAGGCCTGCTCGAAGCCCAGACCGACACGGACGTCGAGGGCGGCGCGGGCCGCCCCGGCACCGGCTGACGGTCCGGTACCCCGGAAGGCCAGGGAGACAGCCGTGACGGACAACCAGATCCTCCAGGGCCTCGGACTGATCGCCGTCCTGGCCGTCGGCTCGCAGCTCGTGGCGAGCCGGCTGCGGATCCCCGCCCTGATCGTGCTGCTGCCGGTCGGCTTCGCCGCGGGCGCGCTGACCGACATCGTCAACCCCGACAAGCTGCTCGGGGACGCCTTCTCCCCGATGGTCTCGCTCGCCGTCGCCGTGATCCTCTACGAGGCCGGGCTCGGCCTGGACATCAGCAGGCTGCACGGACACATGCACCGGGTCGTGGCACGACTGATCTGGATCGGCGTCGTGATCACCTGGGGGGTCACGGTCGCCCTCGCCGTACCTCTGCTGGGCATGTCGACGAGTTCGGCGGTCATGCTCGGCGTCATCCTCGTCGTCTCGGGCCCGACCGTCGTCGGACCGCTGCTCCACTTCGTGCGTCCGACCGAGCGGCTGCAGCGCATCCTGATCTGGGAGGGATCGCTGATCGACCCGGTCGGCGGCATCCTCGGCGCGCTCACCTTCCACGCGGTCGTCGCGAGCGGCGGCAGCGATCTGGGCGGCAAGATCGGCCAGTTCGCGCTGAGTTCGGCCGTCGGACTGATCGGGGGCGCGGTGGGCGCCGCCGTCCTGTGGTTCCTCCTCGGCCGGATGCACCTGGGCGAGGTACTCGGAACGACCGCACAGCTCGCCGCCGCGGTGGGGGTGGCGGCCCTCTGCGACGCGATCCGGGACGACACCGGGCTCATCGCCGCGATCGTGATGGGGATGGCCCTCGCCAACCTGCCGGGCGTCTCCCTCCCGGCACGCCGTCCCTTCCTGGAAACCCTGGTCTCGCTGATCATCGGGCTGCTCTTCATCGCCGACCGCGTCCCGATCGGCCGGCCGGTTGGAACACCCGGCTGTACGTCCTGGACCAGGCGCTGCGGC
>NZ_JBSFZS010000308.1:0-3535 GCF_053600395.1 Streptomyces sp. NPDC005070
TGGCTGGTCCAGCCGGCCGCGTAGCCCGTTCGGCACTACGAGGATGGGGCCCACCTCCCGCGGGAGGTGGGCCCCATCCTCGTAGTGCTGCCGTACGCGTCAGTCCGTGATGGACGGCTTCTCGCGGCGCTCGCTGCCGCCGCCGGAGCCTCCTGAGGAGCTTCCGTTGCCCGAACCGGCGCTCGGTGCGCCGAAGCTGCCCATGGCGCCGCTGAGGCCCTTGAGCGCGTCGCCGATCTCGCTCGGCACGATCCAGAGCTTGTTGGCGTCGCCCTGGGCGATCTTCGGGAGCATCTGGAGGTACTGGTACGAGAGGAGTTTCTGGTCCGGGTCTCCGGCGTGGATGGCCTCGAAGACCGTACGGACGGCCTGAGCCTCGCCCTCGGCGCGCAGGGCCGCGGCCTTGGCCTCACCTTCGGCGCGCAGGATCGCGGACTGCTTCTCGCCCTCGGCGGTGAGGATCTGGGACTGCCGGATGCCCTCCGCGGTGAGGATCGCCGCGCGCTTGTCGCGGTCGGCTCGCATCTGCTTCTCCATCGAGTCCTGGATGGAGGTGGGCGGTTCGATCGCCTTCAGCTCGACGCGGTTGACGCGGATGCCCCACTTGCCGGTGGCCTCGTCGAGGACTCCGCGCAGGGCCGCGTTGATCTCCTCGCGGGAGGTCAGGGTCCGCTCCAGGTCCATGCCGCCGATGATGTTGCGCAGTGTGGTGACGGTGAGCTGCTCGATCGCCTGGATGTAGCTGGCGACCTCGTACGTCGCGGCCCGCGCGTCGGTGACCTGGTAATAGATGACCGTGTCGATGTTCACGACCAGGTTGTCCTGGGTGATCACCGGCTGCGGCGGGAACGGCACGACCTGTTCACGCAGGTCGATGCGGTTGCGGATCGAGTCTATGAACGGGACGACGATGTTGAGTCCGGCGTTCAGTGTCCGCGTGTAGCGGCCGAAGCGCTCGACGATGGCCGCGCTGGCCTGCGGGATGACCTGGATGGTCTTGATCAGGGCGATGAAGACCAGCACCACCAGAATGATCAGGACGATGATGATCGGTTCCATCGATGCTCCCCGTACCCTTCTCCGCTCGGCAATTCCGAAAGATCTCATGGGTGTTGAAGATCTTGCTGGACGAGTCTGACAGAACGTCGTCTGCCACGTGGGGCGTTCGGTTCACTTGCGTTGTACGAGGTCACATGACGATCGCCGTGGCTCCGTCGATGTCGACGACATCCACTTCCTGGCCCACCTCGTAGGCCTGGGCGCCGTCGAGGGCGCGCGCGGACCAGATCTCTCCGCCGAGCTTGACGCGACCGGCTCCCGAACTGTCCACGCGTTCTAGGACGATGGCCTGTTTGCCCTTCAACGCCTCGATCCCGGTGGCGAGTTCGGGGCGCTGGGCGCGATGCCGGGTCGCGATGGGGCGTACGACGGCGATGAGTGCGACCGACACGACGACGAACACGAGTGTCTGGACGACGACACCGCCGCCCAGACCGGCGGTGACCGCGCCGGCGACGGCGCCCACGGAGAGCATGCCGAACTCGGGCATCGCGGTCACCACGAGCGGGATGCCGAGTCCGGCCGCAGCGATCAGCCACCACACCCATGCGTTGATGTCGTCCACATGGTCATGGTAGGACCGCGGCCCCCCGGCGGACAGAGCGCGCGATCACCTCGGATACGCCGGTTGAGGGGTGCGCGGGTGCGCGGACGGGGCGGTTCAGCCCATCGGCAGGCCCTGCGCCGTCCAGCGCTCGCCGACCTGCTCGACGACGAGGGGGAGGCCGAAGCAGAGGGAGAGGTTGCGCGAGGTGAGTTCGAGTTCCAGCGGTCCGGCGGCGAGCACCTTGCCCTGGCGGATCATCAGGACATGGGTGAAGCCGGGGGCGATCTCCTCGACGTGGTGCGTGACCATGATCATGGAGGGGGCGATCGGGTCGCGCGCGAGCCGGCCGAGACGGCGCACGAGGTCCTCACGGCCACCGAGGTCGAGGCCGGCCGCGGGCTCGTCGAGGAGCAGCAGTTCCGGGTCGGTCATCAGGGCGCGGGCGATCAGGGTGCGCTTGCGCTCGCCCTCGGAGAGGGTGCCGAACCTGCGGTCCAGGTAGTCGCTCATGCCGAGGCGGTCGAGGAAGGCGCGGGCGCGCTGCTCGTCGATGTCCTCGTAGTCCTCGTGCCAGCCGGCGGTCATGCCGTACGCGGCGGTGAGGACCGTCTGGAGGACCGTCTGGCGCTTGGGGAGCTTCTCCGCCATCGCGATGCCGGCGATGCCGATGCGCGGGCGCAGTTCGAAGACGTCGACCTTGCCGAGGGCCTCACCGAGGATCGTGGCGGAGCCCGCGCTGGGGAAGAGGTAGCTGGAGGCGACGTTCAGGAGGGTCGTCTTCCCGGCGCCGTTGGGGCCGAGGATGACCCAGCGCTCCCCCTCCTTGACCGACCAGGAGACCTGGTCCACCAGAGCGCGGCCCTCGCGGACCACGGATACGTCCACCAGTTCCAGTACATCGCTCATGAGCGCGTTGTCTCCCATTGCAGTCTCGGCCGTCGCTTGCGTCTGTGGACGAAGCCCCCGGGGAAAACCTACGCCACCGGTCGGGCACACCGACCCATCGGCCGGTCCTTAGGGTGGGGGCATGCTCTCCGAACCACGCTCAGGACGGCTGGCCGCATGGGGAAATGCCCTCTTGGCCGGACTTGTTTCCCCGGACGACGCCGTGCTGGCCGTCGTCGGGGACGACGCGGTGCACCGGGTCGAGGGGGTGCCCGGCGAGTCGGGGCCCGTCGGGCTCACGCTCGGTCTCGGCCGGCTGCGCCGACTCGGGGTGACCGGGCTGCGGGTCGCGTTGCCCGCGCCGGGGCATCCGCTGGGGCTCAGCGGGCCGCCCGAGTTCAACGCGCGTGCCCTCGACGCCGAGGAGGCCGTGGTCTGCCACGGCGGGGCGCTGGGGCTCGTGCCCGAGGTGTACGAGGCCGGGCCCGCCGGCGATGTGCATGTCGAGGTCGTCTGGCACTGCCTCGCCGTGCGCGAGGCGCCGCCCGCCGATGTGCCCTCGCTCGGGGAGGCCGAGCGGGAGCTGGCGGAGGCGCTCCGCGACGCGACGCAGGTGCTGTCGCGGCTGGACGTGGCGGGGTCGGGGCCGGTCGCGGCGGCGGCGATCGACGCGTACCGGGCGCGGGCGGAGCGGGGGCGCGAGGTACTGGCGCCCGGGTACCCGCCGCGCGCGGTGCGGGTGCTGGAGCTGGCTCAGCGGGTCGGGATGCTGATCTCGGTGGCGTACGAGAGCGGGCACGGTGGTGCGGTGAGCGCGTCGGAGATGGGCGCCCGGGCCGAGGCCCTGCGTCCGGTGGAGCGTACGGCCCGGCGGGCGCAGGTGGCCGCGTACAACGCGTTCGTGGAGGAGCGGGAGCGGGGGGCGCGCTGAGCTCGCCTCTGGCGTTTCGCGGGGGGCGGTTCGGGCCGGGGGGTGGGTCGGGCCGGGGGGTGGGTCGGGCCGGGGTCCCCCGACCGCGCAGCCTGGCCGGCCAGCTCTTCGCC
>NZ_JBSFZS010000309.1:0-3508 GCF_053600395.1 Streptomyces sp. NPDC005070
GCAAGGTCGAGGACCTGCGCGGCTTCGAGCGCGAGTACCGCACGCGTCTGAAGTCCTACCTGGAGTCGCAGCTCCGTCAGCTCGAGACGCAGGCGTCTCAACCTCCACCGGCCAGCGACCGTGCGGGGGTTGATCGAAGCGGCTCTGGCGGACGGCCAGTGCTTCGGGCACGCCGCCCACGTCGACGGATGGCGGTTCTTCGATGCCGTGGCCGCACGCGTCGGGCGGATTCCCTGAAGCTCGACGGGGACGTGCACCTCTTCGAGCTGCTCCAGGCCTGGGACCCGGACGAATAGGGCGTCCGGGTCCCGTCACGGACCGAAGCCCCGGCCGTACGCGCCCCCCGTGCCGGTTGTCGAGCCTTACCATCTGTTGAGGCCACGACGCGAGAGGCAGCGACATGGTGCAGTGGCAGGGGACCAACTTCACCGTGGACGGTCACGAGCCGACCAGTGCCGAGGAGTACTACCGGATCGGCCTGGCCTGCTGGAACAGCGGGCAGCACGCCGGTGCGGAGGTCCACTTCCTCGAGATCGCGGCGTCCACCGGCCACAGTGCCGCGATCGAACTGCTGGGGCACATCGACTACACACAAGGGCGGTACGCGAGCGCGGTGCCACGGCTGCGGCACAGCGGTGGTTCACCGCGCGCGGCCTTCTACCTCGCCTCGCTGTACCACCACGGCTGCCCGCAAGCGGGCATCGTCGAGTCGCTGGACGAAGCGGCCCGCTGGTACGGCAGGTCGGCCGAACTGGGCGAGCCCGAGGCGATGCTCATCCTGGGCGACCTGTACCTGGAACGACTGATTCCGGTCACCCGGACTCCGGCGGAACACGCCCTCGAGCAGTTCCTCGCGGCCGCCACACGCAACCACCCCTACGGCCAGTACCGCGCCGCGGAGATCTACCGCACCCTCTACCAGGACAACGAACGAGCCGCGGTGATGTACCAGTCCTGTGTGGACAACCCGATGACCGCGCGCCATGCCCTGGGGTCGATGATGACGCTTCAGAGCCAGGCGCACCTGCGGGAGATAGCGGCCTTCAGGGCGGCCCGCCGGTCGCAGGAGCGGCGTGACATCGTCAACCCCACGCAGCGGCGGAGCGACTTCTACTGACGTGTTCGGTCAGCGGACGACCAGGATCCACAGGAAGGCGGCCAGCGCCCGCACCAGATGTTCCGTCTCCTCGGTCTGCTCCAGCAGTGCGCCCGGTACGTGGCACAGTTCCCAGGAAGACCGGTCCGAGGACTCGTGCGGCCCCTCCGCCTCCCACAGGCGCCCGATCTCCTCGGTGCTCGCTCTCAGTCGGGCGCACGCGTCGACCGTGGTGCCGAGGACCTTCACCAGGGGGCCCGCGTCGTCCCGCCCGTCGCTGCCCAACTCGTCGCTGCCCAACTCGGCACCGTCCCGCCTCGTATCCTCCCGCCTGGCGCCGAGCAGTGTGCCGGCCGCGCCGGACAGTGCGGCAGCCGTGGCGGTCAGTGCGGCGGCCGTGGCGGCCAGGCGCGATGCCCGCTCCAGCCAACTCGGTGCGGGGTGAACGGAAGCGGCGGGTGTGCGGAGCGATCGTTCCAGGTCGTGGCCGAGGCGTCCGCCGACGGACCGTTCCTGGTCGGTGGGCCGCCAAGTCCGCCGCTCCCGCAGATCGTCCGCCTGCCCCATGGCCCGGCGGGCCCGCGCGAGTGCCGTGGGCCAGTCGCCGAGATCCCAGTCCGGCGTCGCCCGCGACTCCCGGACGCGGAAGCCGAGCGTCAGCCGCACCCCGGCAGGGCGCGGGCGCGGGAGCTCTGCCTCGACATGGGCCTGTAGTACGTGCCTGATCCCGGCCACCGACGCCGCGCTGCCGACGCCGATCCCGGCGTTGCGGGCCGCATCGGGCACGGGCCCCGTGTCCAACGGCTCGGCTCCCTGGGCGCAGTAGCTCAGGGCGTCGGCCAGGGGGACCTGGTCGACCAGAATCCCCGCGTCGTAGGCCGCTCGCCAGAACAGCAGACCGAGCGTGTTGTGCCTGGCGCTCCCCCACGGCCACTTCACCCGCGCGCCGGGGTCCGCGGAGAACCGCGAGAACACCCCTGGCCCCAGGCCGCCGTCGCGCTCGTCGTACCACGCGACCAGCAGGCGCGCCTGGTGACCGGCGCGCTCCCACGCCTCGCAGCCGTAGGCGACCTGGTGCCCCGGCTCCCACCCGTTCCCGTCCACGGCGCGAACCGTACCGGGCCCGGGACGTCCGGGTGGCATCCGGTGACCCCGGCAGGCCGCATCCGCCGTCCCGCGCGGGCTTCGTCTAACGTGGATGACGCCTGCGCCACTCCCCGGTTCCGCCGCGGACGAGCGCGGATTGTCGATGAGGGAGCCGTTCATGACTGACAGCATCTGGGGCTACCACCCGGCCGCCGGGCACGTCACGGGCACGGATCTGGTCGGCTACAAGGTAGAGGCCGTCGACGGCCACATCGGCAAGGTCGACAAACACTCGGACGACGTCGACTCCTCGTTTCTCGTCGTCGACATCGGTGTGTGGATCTTCGGCAGGCATGTCCTGCTGCCCGCGGGCACGGTGAGGCGGGTCGACCGGGACGAGCGGAAGATCTACGTCGCGCTCACCCAGGAGCAGATCAGGGAATCCCCCGAGTTCGACCGGGCCAAGCACGTCGGCGATGCCGACTACCACGAACAGGTCGGCGGCTATTACCAGGGCCACCGCGCCTGACCCACCGCCCCTGACCGACCGTCGCGCCGGTGGATCAGGGGCCTGACGGGAGTCCCTCGCGGCCGTCGGCGCTCAGCCCTGGGCCAGCTCCGCCACCGGCTGCCACTTCTCCCAGGCCGCCAGGCGCTGCTCGTAGTCCGCCTTCGCGATGCCCAGCGGCGCCGAACCGAAGAAGCAGCGCAGCGGCGGCTCCTGCGCGTCCACGATCTCCAGTACGGCCGCGGCGGACGCGCTCGGGTCACCCGGGGTGCCGACGCGCTTGCGCCGCTGTTCCTGGACTTCCTTGTGGAAATCGGCGTACGCCAGCAGTTGCTCGGACGTGCTCGACGAGGAACCGGCCCAGTCGGTCGCGAAGCCGCCGGGCTCGATCAGGGTGACCTTGATTCCGAACGGCGCCACTTCCTGCGCCAGCGCCTGGCTCATTCCCTCGAGCGCCCATTTCGAGGCGTGGTAGATGCCGACCAGCGGGAAGGCGCTGATCCCGCCGATGGAGGAAACCTGCAGAATGTGGCCGCTTCCCTGCTCGCGCAGGAAGGGCAGCGCCGCCTGGGTGACCCACAGGGCCCCGAAGAGGTTGGTCTCCAACTGCGCGCGAGCCTCGGCTTCGGTGATCTCCTCGATCATCCCGAAGTGGCCGTAGCCGGCGTTGTTGACGACCACGTCGAGCCGTCCGAACCGCTCGTGCGCCAGCCGCACGGACCACGCCCGCACGGCGCGGACACCGACGCCGTGCTCGGTGAACTCGGCCTGACAACGGCCGAGATCGGGGCACTGAGGGCGGAGGGGGCACTGTGACC
>NZ_JBSFZS010000310.1:0-3504 GCF_053600395.1 Streptomyces sp. NPDC005070
AGCCTGATTTCGGATCCGTGGCGGGCGGTGGTACGAAATGACGGTCAGGTGTCAGTCGAGTTGGGCGACGTTGGGCAGGTCACCCCCGGACGCGGCGTCGGCCAGGGGAAGATCATAGGGATAGACGCGGACGTCGCATATCGCGCCATGGGTGTATTCGCCGTAGGTCCCGGAGGCGAGTTTGCGGCCGAGCTACAACGGACCAGTGGCGTTCCCCGGGGAGTTGGTCCAGTCGGTGGTGGCGGCGGGTGCGCCGTCGAGGTAGAGGCCGGAATTCCTTGGCGGTGGCGTCGTACATGCCGACGAGGCGGGTCCACCGGCCGGCGACCGGCTTGCCGCTGTACGTGGCCCGCCAGACGGCGCTGCTGAGACGGCCGGGGCGAAGTCGTAGGTCGGCGAGGAGTGAGGACCAGGCTCTGGCGGTAGTTGCACTCGAGGAGCCGGCCGTAGGCGTCGACGGCGTACAGATGCGGCATGCCGTCCGGGCCGCCGGGGAGGGTGGAGGCGCTCCGGACCGGGTTGTCGACGTTGCCGGGGGAGGCGAGGTCGGTGATCAGCCTCCCCACGTGCAGGTCCGTCCCGACGATGAGCAGCGCAATGGGATAGCCCCAGGCGCACAGGAGCCGGGGCGGTTGGAATGTGCGGGGTTCGGCGCTTCAAGATGGCTCGGGCGTTTTAGCTCCACTGGCTATCTCGGCACCTTGCGGGCTGTGCAGAGGCCTCGCCGGAGTTGATTCCGGCACGGCATCCATGGCGCGGCCGGCGCCTCGGTGCCGAGGCTGCAAACCGGCGCGGGACGTTCGCAGCCCGGCTGCCCCTCGGGGTGGTTTGTCGGTGGTCGGTGACACCATCCGGTCATGAGCGGAGCATCTTTCAACTGGAATCAATTCCTGGGGCGTTGGCAGGCGGAGTGGGTGCCGCGTGCGGGCCGGGACGGGGACGGCGAGCAGGGCGCCGTTGCTCTGGGCAGGCCCGGGGCGGACGAGGCGGCGATCGCCGCGGCCGAGGAGAGGCTGGGGCGGCGGCTGCCGCCCTCGTACCGTGAGTTCCTGGCCGTGAGTGACGGGTGGCACGTGGACCAGACGGCCGGGATCTATCAGCTCGGCGGCGCCGCGGACATCGACTGGTGCCGGGATCCGCACGACATGACCTCGGTGTACCAGGAGAGTCTGGGCGACAACCCGCGTCAGGAGGAGGTCCTGCTGGCCGGGATGTGGCAGCGGGCGCTGCGGCTGGAGACGGACTCCGACATGTCGGATGCCCTGCTCGACCCGGGCGACCGCGACGAGGACGGCGAGTGGGCGCTGTACGTCTACAAGGGCTGGAGCGGTGAACTCCCGGACCGGTACCCGTCGTTTCGCGCGTACATGGAGGCCATGTACCGCAGCTTCCACGGCGACCGGGTGGAGCGGCCCGACTTCGTGAACGCGACCACCCGCGCCCAGGACGCCCACGTGGACGAGGCCCGCCTGCTGGCCCTGCGCGGACAGTACGAGCAGGCCCTGCCCCTGCTCGAGGAGGCGCGGTCTTTCGGCAGGCCGCGCAGCGCCGTCCTGTTGGACCAGCTCCGCCATCTGCTGGCTCCGGCAGGGGACCGGGACTACGGCAGCCTGGCGGCCGACCCCCGCTACCTGTCTGAGATCCTGCCCGTGCAGGCCATGACGCAGGCAGGTGACCGTCGGCGGCGACCGGGGGACGAGGACGGCCGCTGGCTCACGATGATGGCCGCCCGCGGGGTGGACCGGAAGGTGGCCGTGGACACGCTGGGCGCGATGCGGGAGGGCAGCCACAGCTACGCGCCCCCCGGGCCGTGGGGTCGGGCGGTCGCCGAGGCCCGGGAACTGGCCCGCTGGGGTTCGACGGACGCCGCGTGGCGGGTGCTGCGGGACGCGCTCCCGCTGTGGCAGGCGCCCGGTCCTTTGCTGATCGTGCCGGTCGGCCTGCTCGCCGATCCGTTCCTGGGCCCGCTGGTCACACCGGAGCGCGGACGGGAGATCCTCGCGACGCCGAGGGCCGGGGAGAGGGGGCCCGCGCCCGAGCCGGTGCCCGATCTCGACCCGCCCGGCCTCGTCTGGCTGACGGAGCCCCCGGCGAACGGCCAGCGCCGCGATGGGTACCGCTGTGTCTGGGCCGAGGGGGTCGAGCCTGCCCGCCTGCCCGCCCTGCTCGGTGAGGAAGGCGCGGAACTGGGCGCGCCCGTGGACATGCGCATGGCGTCCTGGGGGGCGTTCAGGGTTCGTGAGCGGGAAGGCGTGGAGCCCTGGGAGGACCGGGCGGTGGTCGCCGCCGGCCGCACCACCAAAGGGTGGGCCTTCGCCTTCGACGGCCACTCCAGCCGCGACCCGGGCAGCCGGTTCGTGTCTCCCGCCGCGGCGGCCTCCTCCTTTGGCCGGGTTGTGGTGGTGTGGCGTGCCCCGGAAAGCCCGTTCTCGGGCGACACCCCGACGGTGTTCCACCTGTCGGTGGCCGAACAGGGCGAGGAGCTCTACGCGTTCACCGTGCGGGGCACCCAGATCCAGCGCTCCGGCGCGATTCCCGAAGCACTGGACCCCACACGGCTGTTCCGCCCGGACGATCCCGAACTCGACGGCGAACTGCGCACACTGGAAGCCCTGCACACCGAATTCGGCCTCGCCTTGCCCCGTTTCGCCCTGACCCGGGGCAGGCTCCACAACTTCACCACCCGGTCGTGGGCCCGGGCACCACACACGGGCGAGGCCTTCGTCCACCTCGGATTCGTGCGGCACAAGACGTGAACCCTAACCGGCCCACCCCGAGTGAAGGGCGGCGGGCCCGACGGCCATCGTGACGGGTCCGGCCGGCCGCTGCTCCCACTGCAGACATCACATCAAGGAAGGTGCAGGAGAGCGGAGTTCGACGACCGAAGCCGAGGCGAACGGGACGGAGTCCGGGGACTCGTCCACGGCGGCCAGTCAGTGCCGGGTCTCGTCGAAGGCCACGTACCGGCCGCTCCACGTACCGGCCACTCCACTACGGCCGCTCCACTACCCGGCGGGCCGCGCTCCGTTCACGAGGGCTTTGTCCGCCGGGCCCGTGCTCTGCTCCCGGCCGCAGTCACCACCCAGCCCGGCAGCAAGTGGGGGAGTGGCTCCTTGCGTTCAGGCCCTGATGCACTTGTCGGTGGTCTCTGCCTGGCGCTGCCGAGCACCTTCTGCGCTGCGGCAAGACGCTGGAGGTCGAGGAGTACGATGACGCGGCCGACCTGAAGCAGGCCGTCGCCTTGGCCGACAAGGTCGTCAACGACGGTGTGAAGTACGCGATCTGGCACATCGCCTCGTCCGCGACCCCGCTGGCCGGTCGACTTCCGGTCCGCCTGGGACGCGGTGGCTCCGCTCGGCCCCGACGGGCGCGGAATGCCGGCGCGCAGGTCCACCACGTGCCACTCGATGGCGGCGAGAGCCACGAGCAGCGCGCGTACGGCGACTTCCTCGACAAGGACGCCCGCTACCGTCGTACCGGCGAATTCCTGGAGATCGTCCGGGA
>NZ_JBSFZS010000311.1:0-3476 GCF_053600395.1 Streptomyces sp. NPDC005070
ATCTCCGGTCGAGGCGTCGAAGACGGCGATGACTCCGCTCCCGGGTGTTCCGCCGCGGCGGGCGCGCTCCAGGAACCAGGAAGCGACCTTGACGGTGAAGATCTGTCGCCCCGGCAGCCATGCCGACTTCACGTGCACATCGCCCTCGCTGCCGGCGGGTGCGAAGACTGCGACGGGGGAGTCACCCAGGCCACTGCTGTAGTCGCGCAGCGCGGCGGCGACGGGTTCCAGGATGTCGGGGTATCCGACTGCGGCGCGAATCTCCTGTGGGCCGAAGTAGGCCGGTCCGCCCGTCATCGAGGCAGCCTTTCGAGGCGTCCGCGGGCAACGACCGCGACCTCTCCGCCGACCCGTACCGAAGTGATGGCCTGCGGGTCGCCGTGGGCGCTGATGGTCATCTCGCTGGGGCGGCCGCAATACTGTCCCTGACGCAGGGTCTGCCGGTCACCGTCCTGGATGCGTTCGTGCCGTCGCAGGTAGGCGGCCACGCATCCGGCGGCACTTCCGGTGGCCACGTCCTCGACGACGCCGTCGTTGTTCCAGTGCCGTCCCTCCAGGCCGTCGGCGTCCAGGAGATAGGCGAACTGCGCTCCGGCCCGGGCCAGCCGTTGCCCGATGTCGGACGTGATCCGGGCCCGTGCGAGTGCACCCGCTCGTACGGGCACGATCAGGTACCGCAGTCCTGTCGAGACGACCTCGGGCCGCAGTTGTGCGTGGAGGTCTTCCTCGTCCAGGGAGAACCAGGAGGCCAGGTCGTGCAGCTCGGGTCGGCCCAGGAAGTATGGAGCGCCCTGGTCGAGGAGACTGGCGTACCGGCCGGGACCGCGGCGCTCGGTGACCACCTCCACGGTGCGCGCCTTCAGTTCGAGCGACCAGGTCCGGCTGCCGTCGCTGTCATCGAGGGCATGCAGGACGCTTGCCGCCCCGATGACGGGATGACCGGCGAAGTCCAGTTCCTCGATGAGATCGAAGACCCGGGCCCGCCATGCGCCGTCCTGCCCGTCCTTCTGTTCCAGAAAGATGGATTCGAAGTGCCGCATTTCCTCGGTGATCTGCTGCATCTGGGATCCACTCAGTCCTGCCGCCTGGGGAAAGACCGTAAGGCTGTTCCCACTGAAAGGAAGCCCGCTGAAAACATCGACGTGAAAATAGTGCATACCTCCGAAGCTACCCACGGGCGGAAACCGAGGGAACCCTTCGCATGAACAGAGGGGGCATAGCATGTCGTTATGGCCCCCGATCTCGAAACCGCACTGCTGCGGGCTTTTGTGAGCTCCGTACGGTCCGGAAGCATCAGCCGCGCCGCCCTGGCCCTGGGCCACAGCCAGCCCGCGCTCAGCAGCCAGTTGCGCAGGCTCGAGCGCACGGTGGGCCGGCAACTGCTGCACCGCGGCACGACGGGCGTGTCGCTGACCAAGGCCGGAGAGGTGTTCCTCCCCTACGCCGAGCGCATTCTGTCCCTCTCCGCCCAGGCCATCGCGGCGGCCGGCCCGGACGTGGCCGGACACTGCGGCATCGGGTTGATGGAGGACTTCGTCACGCCGTCCCTGGTCGAGGCGCTGGGCGACTTCAGTGCCCTGCACCCGGACGCGACACTGGAACTGGTCACCGGTCCCGGTCCGCTGATGAATCAGGCGCTCGCCGACGGGCGCATCCAACTGGCGCTGTGCGACCCGTTCTACCTGGCCGAGACACCGCGGTGGACGGCCCGCCTTCCGTTGACCTGGTCCGCAGCCCCCGAACTGGATACGGACCTGGACCCGCTGCCGCTCGTCCTGTTCTCGCAGCCGTGCCGCTGGCGAGCACCGGTCCTCGACGCTCTGCAGACCGCAGGCCGCCGGTGGAGGGTCGTCTTCGAGAGCACCTCCATGGGTGGGATCCAGGCCGCAGTGCGGGCGGGACTCGGCGCCACCGCGCTGCTCCCCACGAACGTGGAGCTGGGTACTGCGGTCGAAGGGCTGCCCGCGCTGCCCGATGTCGAGGTCGCCCTGGTCCGCTCTGCTGGTATGGACGGCGACCCGCTGCTCCAAGTGCTGGAAGACCTGCTGCAACGCCTGACCACGTCACGGGTGACCTCGGAACTGCCGCAGGGGAATCCCGGTCGAAAGCAGATTCAGGTAAGTGCAGCATCGGCATCGGAGCCGCCGGCACCCGACATCCCAGCGTAGGCATGGGCAGCAATTACTCACGCCTGCTGGGCATCCGCACGCTTCAATGAAGCCGCCCAGCCTCGGCCAGCGAAAAAATGGCCCCCGCGCCGAGTAATTCGCGCTACGCCAAAAGTGTCAGCGGACTATACGGGCGATGGGGCCGTCACCCATGCAGTAAAAGGCCGGGCGCCCCTGTCAAAAAAACACCATAGAAGGAGTCCGTACGGATGAAGAAGCTGACAGCCCCGCTCTTCGCAGTATCGGCGGCACTCGTGCTGACGGTCATACCGGCCACAGCCCAGGCAGCAGGAACAGACGACGGCGCTGCACTGGTGGCAGCGGAAAACGAGATCATCGACGAGCTCGCCACCCTGGGCTGGCCGGGCCAGGACTCGGAGAACTTCTACCCAGGAGCAGCCGGCCATGCCGATGCCGACGCCGCATCCGTGGTCTGGGGTACGCGCGGGGATGCACGTTCCTACCAGGTCGAAGCCAAATGCGCCCAGTTCCTGACCGCTTCACTGAAGCACGCCTACAGCTGGGCCACGGACACGTGGTTCGTCAACGGCATCGGCTTTCGCAGCCCCTCCTCCGAGCAGTACTACGACGCCTTCACGGACACGGCCGACGGCGGTGCGCTGGAGGACATGAGCGATCACATCACCCGTCCCTCCGCGCAGCGGGTCCAAGACCTCCACGCCGGTTCCATCATCGCTGTGAAGTACCTGGACGGATCGGAAGGCGGCGCGACCGGCCACATGATGATGGTGGAGTCCATCGCGCCGTTCGAGCGCGACGGGAACCGCGCCACTCAGGAATACGCCGTGACGGTGGCGGACAGCACATCCAATCCGCACGGTGTGGCGCTCTCGTCCAAGACGTCGCCCCACTGGGCGTTCCGTGACTCTCGCGTCGAGGGTTCCCCGGGCCTCACCACCAAGGAGTGGAGCGGCGCCGGCCGCGGCACTGTCTTCATCCAGGCGGACGCTACGACCGGCAAGCCGACCGGCTACTGGTGGGGCAGGAACGAGGCGGCCTTCAACACGGTCGCCGACCGGCCGATGGCCTTCGTGGACGTCACCCGCTGACACAGCCTCTGACACCGTGCACCATCCCTGATCTTGCGTGGGTATCCCCGGCTTCAGCCGGGGAGGGAAACGCATCCTCGTCCCGGAGGCGCGCAGCGCCGGAGTTCGCTCCGTCTCTGTTTTGACGGTCAGACAGGCCGTTTCTGGCCTTCGATGTACTGACGGACCCTGACCTGCCAGCTCGGCGTCTTCGCCGCCGAGCGCGGGGACGTGAAGAAGCTCCGGATGTGGTTCATCG
>NZ_JBSFZS010000312.1:0-3438 GCF_053600395.1 Streptomyces sp. NPDC005070
CAGGTTCAGGGTGAGGGACTGGGTGGTTCGCGCCAGCCGGAAGGCAAGGGAGTAGGAGATCAGGGGCAGCGTCAGTACCAGCCCCAGGCCTGTCAGCAGAATGCCCGCCGGCATCAGGACCGCGTTCGGGCCGAGGCTGTTGGCGGGATGGTCGGTGAAGCCGGTGGCGCAGTAGCCGACGACGATGCCGAGGCCGGTCACAAGCAGCAGGCCGCCCCACTTGGCGGGGCGCTTGGGCGCGGCGGTGCGGCGTACCGCCAGTGGATTGGCCGCGGCATCGCGCGCTGGCCCGGCCGACGAACCAGGCGAGGAGCGGGGAGCCGATCAGGCAGACGCCGACGGTCGTCGCGGACAGCTCGCCATCGGCCGGGTACCACCTCAGACTGGGCAGTCCGGTCCGAGTCATCACCTGGTTGAGGACCCCGTACTCACCGAGGCCGAGAACCGCGCCGAGCAAGGCCGCCATCACGGTTTCGGCGGCGTTGACCCGCTGGGTTCCCCTGGCGCTCAGGCCCAACAGACGCAGGGAGGCGAGGCGGCGGTTCCGGCTGGCGGCGGAGAGCCGGGCACAGACGGAGAGGAAGATGCCGAGGGGGAGCAGGACCAGTGAGCCCAGGGCGAAACGGATGTAGGTCAGGGTCGAGGGTTCGACGGCGGGGAAGGGCGCGTAGCTGTATCCCCATCCCTTCAGGGCGCGGCCCTCGCCGGCGATCTTGTCGCGGGTCGTTCCGATGTAGGCGAACAGCTCGTCGGGGTGGGCGAGTCCGCTCGCGCTGATCAGACCCTTCTCGTGACCTGGCAGGAGTCCCTTGACGGCGGGTCGATCACGCAGCAGGTCGTGTACGCGAGGAGAGACGAACACCTCGCCCGGGTCCGGGAGTTCCTTCAGCCCCGGCGGGGCGTTGTCGGCGTTCTTGATTCCCTTGGCGACGAACACCCGGGTGAACGCCTTCGAGCCGTAGGGGTCGGTGCGCTGGAGCAGCAGGGTGGAACCCGCGGGCCGCGCGGAAGCGGTCTGCGGTTGACGTGCGGCGGCCCGGCCGTCGTGTGCGTCGAGGATCTGCGGGACGGTGAGGACGAGAGCGAGGCAGCAGACCCCGAGGGAGCCGCCGGCCGCCATGAGGAAGAAACGTATGCGGTTGCCGCGGCCGGATCCGAACAGCAGGCGCAGACCGAGCTGGAACTCCCTCACGCCGCCCCCCGGTGGGCGAGGATTCCGTCGGACATCGTGTAGTGGGTGTCGGCCTGCGCGGCGACGCCGGGGTCATGGGTGACCAGGATGACGGCAGTGCCCTGTGAGCGCGCCAGGCCGAGGAACTCCTTCAGTACGGCGGATGCGTTGGCGCTGTCCAGGGACCCGGTCGGCTCGTCGGCGAACACGACGGCCGGGCGGTGGACCAGGGCCCGTGCGACGGCGACGCGTTGGCACTGGCCGCCCGACACCTGCGACGGGCGGCGCTCGCGCAGGTCGCCGAGTCCGAGCCGGGCGAGGACTTCACCGGCGGCCGCGAGCGCCGGCCGCTTGCGCTGCCCGGCCAGTCGCAGGGGCAGGGCGGTGTTCTCCTCGATGGTCAGCTCGGGGAGCAGTTCGCCGTACTGGAAGACGAAACCGAAGCGTTCACGGCGCAGCGTACTGATCTCGTCGTCGGTGAGATCGCCGAGCAACTCCCCTTCGAACCGGACCTGCCCGCGCGCGGGAGGCAGCACTCCCGCGAGGCAGTACAGCAGCGATGACTTCCCCGAACCGCTCTGTCCGGTGATGGCCGCGACCTCCCCCCGGGAGATCGAGATGTGGGCGTCGCTGACAGCCAGGTGCTTGCCGTAGGAAAGGTCGACACCCTTGGCGGAAAGGACTTCTGACGTACTGATGGCTTCCCCCAAAGAAGCGACCGGGCCCAGGAGGTCAGCCTGGGCCCGGTACTTGGCGGTGTGCTTTTCTGCTACCGCTGGTAGTGCTTGGTAGGCGAGCAGTTGTCCGGGTTGAACGAACCCTTGTCACGGCATACGCGGATGTACGCGTCGTCGGTGTAGCGCTGCGAGGGCGCCCAGTTGGAGTAGTTCAGCGGAACGGTCTGCCCCTGCTTGCCGTTGTAGCGGCTCCAGTCGTAGCCCTCGACCTTCACCTGTACGTACACGTTGTGGTCGTCACCGTGGTCGGCGTCCTGGAGCTGGCCCTTCCACTCGAAGGCGCCGTGGTCCTCGCCTGCGGGGTGCCACGCGTACTCGCCGTGGTGGAACTTCGCGCCGCCGGTCGACAGTGTCGGAATGTCGTGCCATGAGGCGGCGAATGCTGTGCCCGCCCCTATGGCGAAGAGGCCGGCCGGGAGGGCGCCTACTGCCAACTTGCGCACTTTTTCTCCCGTTTGTTTTCTGTTGTATGACTCTGATGGTCAGGTCAGAGCGGTATGAAAACTAACATCGGCCAATTGGATGGATCATGATGATGTGTTGGATCTTGTCCCGTCTGTCCGGCCTGACGGCAAACGCTCTTTGTGATGCCTTTGCCTCTCCCGTGCGTTGCCGTGACCATGGGTGAGCCGTGCGCAAGCCCCGCAACTCACCCTCGCCGGACACGCACGTCTGCTTGCTGATCCAGAGCCCCTGGTCCGCCGGGCAGCGCCTCTGGCCCGACGCCCAGCCGGTCTCGGGTGCGCAAGGTGATTTCCAGACCGCGCTGAACATCCTCCGAGACCTGGCCGCCGGCCTTGCCGAAGCTCGATACACCGGCGGAAGACCAACCCATGTCTCGTTCTATGTCGCCCCGGCGTCAGGCGGTGGACAAGAAGCGCTGTCAGAGGAATGCGATGGCCACGGTGCGGCTCGCACCACAGCCACCCCAGACTGAGCGGGGAGCAGCGGGGAACCACCGTGGAATCAGGTCAGTGCTCGAACCGCCCTCAAAAGCACGCAGCTTCCCAAGCTGAGAGTGCGAGTTCGATTCTCGTCACCCGCTCCATGCGAAACCCCCAGGTCGATGACCCGGGGGTTCTTTGTTGTCCAGACCAATGGGCGGCGTGCGCACCACATCCGCACCATAAGAACTGGCTAGCTGCCGGTGGGCTCTTCCTTGTGGTGCGCCGGGTCATCGTCACGGCGCCTCGCACGCTCGGCGCGCACCATGTCGTCGAGTCCGGCCGCCACGTCCCGTTGCCGCTCGGCGTCGGAGTGTTGATGGATCAGCGCCGCCCTCTCGGAGGACTGGCCGGCGCGCACCATCGTGTCCTTGAGGGTGGCTCCCGATCGGATCGAGAGCTTGTGACCGGTGTGACGAATCGTAGAAGCGGAAGCCATCCGGGAGCCCTACGGCAAGGCGGGCCCGACTCCATTTCCGACCGAACGAGCTACGTCGGAAGGGCGCCTGGTCAGGGGCCCATTCACCTGCGGTGGGTGTGGGATTTGAACCCACGGTGACTCGCGCCACGACGGTTTTCAAGACCC
>NZ_JBSFZS010000313.1:0-3377 GCF_053600395.1 Streptomyces sp. NPDC005070
CGCGTTCTGCGGACATGCGAGAACCTTCCAATCGACAGGATCCTTAGATGATGGAAATCTAGATGATTGGAAAGCCATACGTCAACGTTCGTGACTGCGGGAAACCCTTCCTCTACGTCGTCGTCTGCGCCGCGGGTGTCGCCGAGGGCGTCGGCACGTTGATCGCCACGGCGCAGGAGCGGGGCTGGGAGGTCGGTGTCATCGCCACGCCCCAGGGGCTCGGTTTCATCGACGCGGCGGCGGTCGAGGAGCGGACCGGCCGCCCGATCCGCTCCGCCTGGCGCGCCCCGGGCGACCCGCGCCCCTTCCCCGCGCCGGACGCGGTGGCGCTCGCGCCGGCCACCTTCAACACCGTCAACAAGTGGGCGGCCGGCATATCCGACACCCTCGCCCTCGGAACGCTGTGCGAGGCCTACGGACTCGGCGTCCCGATCGCCGTACTGCCGTGCGTGAACGAGGCGTTGGCGGCCCACCCCGCCTACCGGGCCAGTGTCGAGCGACTCCGCGACATGGGCGTCCGCTTCGCCGACCCGCACGCGGGCGAAGGCCAACAGGGCGGCGGGCCGGGTGATTTCCACTGGGAGCGCGTACTGGACCTGCTGACCGGCCCAGGGACTTGAACATGTTCAACTCTGCTGGCACGATGGCGAGCACGTGATCGACGCCCGGTCGAACCGCAGTCGTCGGCACCGCGGAGGGCAGGATCGTGAAGACCAACACAGCGGCGGCCACACGCACTCCCGACCCCGGTGAGCGGTACGACCCGTCGGCGGAACCTCAGCCGGCACCGAGACCTACACATGGACCTTCGAGTTGCAGCGGGACGAGGAGAAGCGGCTGTTGCTGTACTTCTTCCTCGGCGACCCGACTCCCGCAGCGCCTACATCCTGGAGCGAACGTAGGCGGGCCCGGCGGTGCCTCAAGCTCGATTCCGTGTTCCGGAGAGGGGAGACCGAGTGCAAATGGGTGGCTTCGCCAAGTGGACCAAGTGTTTCGAGGACGAGCGCGAGCGCAGGCGTGCCCAGGGTGATCCGGACTGGGGGCAAGGCGCGACGCTTCATCGAGCGGTGTGGGCCGGCATCCAGCGGTTCCAGGTAGGCGAGGACGGTGACGGCGCCAACCTCGTCGGCAAGGCGGACCAGGCCGGCGACGCCGACTACGGGCAGGCGGTCCGGCTGTTCGTCGCCGAGGAACAGAACCACGCTCGACTGCTCGCCCGGCTGCTGGCCGCGGGGGACATGCCGACGTTGACCGGCCACTGGAGCGACGCGGCCTTCGTGCGGCTGCGGCGCCTCATGGGTCTGCGCATGGAACTGCTGGTGCTGATGATCGCTGAAGTAGTGGCGCTGCGCTATTACCGGGCGCTGCGCGATGGCACCCACGACGCACTCACCATGGATGTGGCAGGGCGGATCCTGGCCGATGAGCAGCGCCACATCCCGTTCCACTGCGAGCGACTGCATACCTCCCTGGCGGAGCTGCCCCGCGCGGTGCGCCGCCCGGTCATGACCCTGTGGCGGCTTCTTCTGCTCGCGGTCTCTCTCGTCGTCGCCGTCGACCACGGTCCGGCACTGCGCCGACTTGACACCGGACGCCTGCGATTCGTGGCCGATGTCATGACCTCGTCCCACGCGGTGGTCTCCGCGGTGCTGGTGCCCCGCCCTGACGCATGGACGAGCGCGGGCTGACCACGAGGGTTGCACAGAGCCGTGGAGCGTCTCACGGGCCGAGGTGCACCACGTTGGCAGGGGCGAGGGAAGTGAAGTCGGAAGCCGCGAGTGTCTCCTGAAGGGCCGTGTGCAGGGCGCGCGGCGAGCGCTCCGGACGCAGCACTCCGTCGGAGTCCCCGAGCAACTCGTACACCTGAACCGCGATGCGCATCGCGGCCACGTCCGAGACCATGCCCAGCATCGCGATCACATGGCGGTAGCCGGCCGCCTGGAACGACGCGGCGAGCGTCCAGCCCCCACTCTCGAACCCCCGGTTGTCGGCCGCCGTCTCGCAGGCCGAGAGATAGGCCAGGGCTCCGTCGGCCACGAGATTCCGCGGGAGATGCCGCGAGTCGAGACCCTCCTCCGTGTCGAACGCGAACCGCAGTCGGGGCGTGCCCTCATGGAGGCTCGCGTGCCCGGTGAAGTGGAAGAAGGGGTAATCGGCGAGTCGCGCGGCGACATTCGCGACCGTGGCTTCCGAACCACGAAGAACCTGACTGTCGGCAACGAGTCGCTGGACCGTCCGGGCCTCCCTGTGTCCGGCCGGCAGCGCGTCGTCGGCGAGTACCAGCAGCATCCGCTGTTCCGGTCCTTCGGCCTGGTGCCTCTCGCGGTTCCGTGCGGTCATGAGCGCCTGGACACTCGGGGTGTAGGAGGGGACGGTGTAGTCCAGGGCCGTGTTCCCGGGTTGTCCGGCCACATGGAGCGGCAGCATCGTGAACGGGCCGGTGGGACACCACCAGATCCGGGGAAGGGTCTCGGACGGAACCGGGCTGAGCAGCCGCGGGCCCGGCTCCGCGGACACATCCCTGGTGGGACCGTATCCCAGGCTGTGCGGGCTACGGCCGGTGAGCCCGAGAGCGGAGAGGATCGGCCACACCATGCTCTCCCACAGCCAGGAGAGCACCTGCCAGGACTCACGTTGGTCCGGCCTGGCACTCGTGACCTGGTATGTCCTCGCCCGGTGCGTCAGCTCGGCCAGACTCAGGTGGGGCAGCGGGAGCACCGACACCCCCTGGCGTGTCACGAGCAGCGCGTCGCAACGGCGGGCGGACGCGCTCAGCACGACGACGGGGCCTTCGCTCGCGGCCGCGACCATCCGGTGGGCGGCCAGGGGGACGAGGAAGGCTTCGAACCCGGGAACGGCACGCACTGCATCCACCAGGTGGTTCATCCTGGCCTGCACCGCATCGCTTCGCCGGAAGACCGGTGCGTCGGCCGGCCCGGCGTCCAGGTGGAGAAACGTCCACAGCCACCGGAGTTCCTCGGCGAGATCCGGGGCGACCCTGTGGAGCTGGTCCACCTCGGCACGGGAGTCCGTGGTCCATGCCGAAAGGAGAGCGCTTCGCTGCTCGAGGAACTCCAGCGCGCGCTCCGGTGATCCCGCCTCGATCGCGCAGGCCGCGGCGTCCCGGCTCCGCTCCTCCCAGGCACTGATGACGGCTCCACGACCCTCACCGGGCAGAAGCACGACCGGCGGCAGTTCCTTGACAACGGTCTCGTAGCTCAGGATGACATCGTCCTGATGGCCCATCCGCATCGCCAGGCTTCCCCAGAGCAGTGCGGCTCGCAGCCGTTGCAGTGGCTGCGCCGACTGTTCACGGGCGATGTGCCGCGCGTCGTCCGCCGCGCGGTGGAGCGCGTCGCCGGACGCCCTGGCCGTAC
>NZ_JBSFZS010000314.1:0-3375 GCF_053600395.1 Streptomyces sp. NPDC005070
GCCGATCAGCGCGGCGCCGTTGCTACGGCGATCGGCACAGCGCTGGTGTCACAGACAGAAAAGGAGCATCACAGCATGAAGGTAGTGGTCTTCGGCGGGAGCGGCCTCATCGGCGACGGCTTCCTCCAGGAGAGCCTGCTGGCCTCCGACGTCACCGAGGTCGTCGCCGTCGGACGGACGCCGTTGAACGTGACCCACCCGAGGCTGCGTCAGGTCCTGCACGCCGACTTTCTCGACTTCACCGCGATCACCGACGAGCTGAGCGGGGCGGACGCCTGCTTCTGGGGTCTCGGGGTCTCCTCCGCCGGTCTGAGCCCGCAGGACTACGAACGCATCACTTACGACTACACGCAAGCCGCGGCGCGCACTCTCGCGGCCCTCAATCCGGCGCTGACGTTCGTCTTTGTCTCCGGTGGCGGCACCGACAGCACCGAACGGGGCCGCAGCCGCTGGGCCCGGGTCAAGGGCCGCACCGAGAACGCGGTCATCGCCGCTTTCCCCAACGGGTACGCACTGCGTCCCGGATTCGTCCGACCCTCCCACGCCCGACGGTCCAAGACAGCCGCCTACCGGTGTGCCAACACCGTCGTCACCCCGCTCGTCCCGCTGCTGCGGCTCCTTCGGCTCTCACCGGTCCTCATGACCAGCACCGCGCAGCTCGGCCAGGTCGCGCTGCACCTCGCCCGGCACGGCTACTCCCGACACGTTCTGGAGAACCGCGACATCGTCACCGTGGCGACGATGGCAGACAAGCGTGGATGACAGCAGGCTCCGTGAGTCGACGGGGGCGACTAGCGGGTGCCGTCAGCGGTGGACTTCGCCGCACAGCTGCACGCCTGACGGTCTCGGCGCAGACGCATCAGGTGCCGGGCAGCGATACCGGTGTTCCGAACCGCACGGGCACGCCAGGCGCGTACAGCACGCTGACCGGGGCCTCCTCCGGCCTTGACAGGCCCGCGGCTGCGATGAGTGAGTCGTCCCAGCCGAGCAGGGAGCAGCGGCGGAAGGACCACTCGGGGTGCGTGTTGGGAAGGTAGTAGGAGTGTCCGAACGCATGTCCGTGCAGTCCCCAGCGGTTCGTGAGGAACTCCTCGACAGGGTCCGGAGCCACGGGGGCGCTGTCCACGGCGAGCCATACGCGAGCCCCAGCGGTCGATGGTCCGCGGCGGCTGGTCCGGTACAGCAAGCGGTTGTCGAACCACCGGCTCTGGATGCGGGACCACCGGTACGGGAGCCGGAAGGACGCGTCGGCGAGCAGGACGGGCACCAGTCGGTCGCATTCCAGCGAGCGGAACACCACTCCGCGGCGCCCCAGCGCGTCCCGGCTGTAGAGGCGGACGTTGACCTCGTCGAAGGATCCGAAATAGGGGATCGCCGGGGTGCCGCCCACGGCGAGATCGCGCATGCGGAAGAAGACCAGGCCGACGTACGTGCGGCCGTTGTGAAGGTCGGGGACGGTGCCGGGCGGCAGAAGCCCGGCCACCTGGAAGGGGTCCGCGGGCCAGTGCAGGAACACCAGGTCGCGCCAGTTCTGCCGGAACAGCGTCCGCCGCGATTCGCGCGGGGCGCGAGAGGTGACGGGCTCCACGGGGTGCAGGGTCCGGTGGTGGGGGCGGGGCGGTCCAGGATCGGGCACGGTTCCTCCTCGGCCGACCGCCTACCGTTCGATGTCGAGCGGGGCGTCACGGCCCGGCTTCACCAGACGGGCATCGGCCGAGAGCGCGGTGACGATCGCGTCCACCGCCTCGGCGACGGGCAGTCCCGTCGGCAGCACGGGAGGTGTTCCGAGGACGGCGCGGCCGGCGAATCCCGTCTCCACATGGGGCAGACGGATCTCCAGCACCGTGACCCCGGACCCCCGCTGCTCGCGCCGGACGCCTCGAAGCCATGTGGCGAGTGCCGCTTTCGACGCGGAGTAGTCGGCCATTCCCGCCGGGGGCGAGTCGACGACCACGCCCGTGATCGCCGCGATCACTCCGCCCGGCCCGACGACGGGAAGGGCGGCTCGCAGGAACGCCATGGGGGCCAGCGCGTTGACGGTGAACAGGTGCTCGGCCACGGCGTCGTCGACCGACTCGGCCGGTCCGAAGGCGGCGGTGCCGACGCAGACGACGACGCCGTCCAGTCCGCCGAGTTCGCCCGCGGCCCAGGTCACAGTGCGTCCGCACTGATCGAGGTCGTAAGCGTCGAAAGCGCGGGCGGGGGCGTCTCCGCAAGCCCGGGCCACGCGGGCGAGGCCTGCCTGGTCGCGGCCCGCAACGGCCACAGCGACTCCCTGTTCGTGCAGCCGCAGAGCCAGGGCGGCGCCCAGGGCTCCCGTTGCGCCGGGAACCAGGATTCCCCTGCGACTGATGGGCATGCCGTACCTCCCGTGCCCCGGACAGCTCCGAGGCCATTGGGTGACTCGCCTCTCTTTTCGGCAGGTGATCGATCCCTGGATGCGGCAGTGGACCAGTCAGGGGCAACACGCGCAGACGGCGGACCTGCTCCTTCGGTAGGTGGCCAAGCCCCGCCGCTGAGAACGCGCGGTTCTCCTGAGCATCCGCGGAGGCCACAGAGCTGGAAACAAGTGCGTGAAGCATCCCAAAGGGTGCGCTGATCCGTGGCAAGAGGAGAATCAATGATCGTCAAGAAGCTGCACGATGCGGGCGTCGAGAGTGAACACGCCTACGCCGCGGCCTTTGCCTCCATCGGCCTTTCGCTCGTCTCCTGGCTGGCCTCCAACAAGCAGGAGAACCTGGAGCGGGCGGACCGCTGGGGCATCTTCGTGGGGGAATGGGCACCCACCTTCTTCGCCCTCGGGCTGGCGCTGGCCAACTACGAGGAGAACGATTCCACGGAGGCCGAGCGCTGATCGGCCATGGAGACGAGCTCGGTGACGGAACTGCTCAGCAGCGATATCCAGGATGCTCCGGTCGAGCGGCGCCTGGAACCGGGCATGCCGCCGGCATGGGACGAGCTGGGGCTGCCGTCCATGTCGGCGTTGCTCGTCGAATCGCTGAGCCAACGCGGAAGCCGCTCTTACGAAGCGGTGTGCCAGTGGCCTCGATGGCACGCGCTGAACGAGCGCGCGCTCGCGGTGACGCATCATCCCCTGCTCATGGCAGAGTCGACCCGTCAGCTCGCGGCCGTCCTGGAGCTGTCGTATCTCCAAGGCGCAGACGCCGACCGGCTCCAGCCCGTCTCGGTGTGCCTTGGAGTGGACCCGAGAACACAACCGATTGAGAGCGGCGTCGCGTCGCACGTGCTGGTCCACGTCACGGTCAGCGATCTCGTCGTACGCGTGGGTGCTGTCGCCGCGTACCGCCTGACTGCCGAGTTCTTCGACGCGGGCACGTACTTCGGCACCTGCGGCATGACGCTGGCTCACCCTTC
>NZ_JBSFZS010000315.1:0-3352 GCF_053600395.1 Streptomyces sp. NPDC005070
GCCAACGTTCCCCGGCCCAGTGTACGGCGGTGAGGCATGCCCCGGGCAAGGGCGGTCCTGCGATGTCGTGCACGGCACCCGGTCCGACGCGCACCGGACGTGGGCGTCGGCCTTGTTGCCCGGCGCGGGCCGGGCCGAGGCGATGACCAGGCGGGTGTCGGCGTCGATGATGACCTGCACGTTCGCCGAGAACCGGTAGTTGCGGCTCGAGGTGCCGATCTTCCGGTCACGGACCGGGACCAGCCGTCCACGAACCACAGCCGTTGGACGTCCGCCACCGGCCGCGGAGCCCGCTCCAGCGCAAGCAGCGGGCCCAGTCGCTGGACGATCCGGCAGACCGTCGCCGGGGAGATACCGAACAGCCGGGCGAGCTGCCGCATCGTGAGGTGGGTGCGGCAGTGGACGGCCACCAGGTGCACCCCGTCCGCCAGGGACAGGCACCATGGCCGGCCACCGCCCGGACCCTTCCCGCACCCTGTTCTGTCGTCATCCGCGTCCGATCTCCTGGTGCAGTGCAGGTGCTCTCGGAACGCCCTCCACGAGTCGTCGGGAAGTGGCGTTGTCGGTGGGCTCTGCCAGGGTGTACGTCGTGGATGAACTGGTGGAGCGCGTCGACGATCAAGATCGTGTGCTGGGGGTGGTGGTCAGCCGCCGACAGGCCATCCGGGAGGCTTGGCTGCACCGGGTCGCCGTGACGGAATGTCGTGATGAGCGCGGGCGGATCCTCGTCCACCGGCGGTCGGAGCGGTTGTCGCGCTTCCCCGGGTTCTACGAGGTCGTGGTCGGTGGCGCCGTTGATGTCGGTGAGACCTATGAACAGGCCGCTGCGAGGGAGCTGGCCGAAGAGCTGGGTACTCGTGTGCTGCCGCGCTTCCTGTTCACGTTCATCAACCGCAGCGGTTTGAGCCCTCACTGGCTCGGCGTGCATGAAGCCGTGGTGCCGGATGCCGTGGTCCCCGATCCCGCTGAGGTCGCCTGGCATGACTGGCTGACGGAGCCGGAGCTGCGGTCGGCCCTGCGGGAGTGGTGCTTCACCCCCGACAGCCACGAAGCCTTCAGCCGGTATCTCGCGTTCCGGACCGCGCAGTCCTGACCTTGCCCGCCATTGCTCGCGACAAAGAGGTCGTCTCGATCGGCGATCGTGCTCTCTACAGCTCGGACGAGCCGCCGACGGACACATGAGCGGCCGTCTACGGGGCCTTGAACTACCGCCGCAAGTCGGCCGGCGGGGCGCCGCGGTTCGGCTCCGCCCACTTCCGGCTGACGGCCGACACGCTGGCACGGACCACGCTCTGCCGTCCGGACAGCCCCGCTGAACCCACGGACTTCGGAGGCGCGGACGGCATGACGCTCGTCGAGCTTGCCCTCGCCGACCGCCAGGGATGACCTCGACGACCACAGCGAGGCGCAGCCGCACGGGCCGGTCCGGCCGACTGCCATGCGGATGCGCTGGTCCTGGATCCCTGCTGGAGTGGCACCCCGGTTTCGGCTCGGAGTCGAGGAACTCCGCCGTCATCCCGGCTACCGCGGCCAGGAATGCGTCGACTTGGGCGTGCAGATCGCGGTCGACGGCGTACTCGATCCTCGCATCGTCGTGGCACATGGAGTCGAACGCCACGAACAGGATGCTGGTCTCGGCCTCGAGCACCTGTGGCCGGCAACCCTGCCACAGGTACTCCAGCCTGATTACGCGTAACCGTAGGCGGCTCTGGACCCGGGCGGGTGGCCGCAGCGCTGACGTGGGTGATTCAGCGCATCGTGCTGGCGGACCGGGTTGAGTAGCTGGGCAAGGACTCGCGGAGGCGGAAGCCGAGGTGCCCCGCCCGGCGGCGGCCTCAGCAGGAGGCCGTTGCCCGGCGCGAGGCACGCCGGCACCAGCGTCGGCGGCCGAGCACGTCGGAGAGGCGCTGGAGCGGATCGCAGCCCAGGTGGCGCCGCAGCTCATTTGAAACGCGCTCCACATACGTGTCCCGCCTCACTATCGAGGCCGCTGGGCAACCCTTCCGGCGCTGAAATCTTCTCCTTGAGATGAAGATCCTGAAGAGGCGGCCTCGCCTGCTCATACTCCTGACCCTGGCCGTGGTGGCGGCCGTGACGATGACCGTCGCCATGGTCATCCAGGCGAACAAGATGGAGACGCTCTCCCCGCGCGAGGAACGTGACCGGGCCGCGTCTGGGGCAGGCGTACCGTCGGGGCAGGTGGACTGCCAGAAGGCCAAGTGCATCGCGCTCACCTTCGACGGCAACCCGGGCGAACCCACCGACCGACTGCTGGACCTCCTGAAGGAGTACAGGGCGCCGTCGACGTTCTTCCTTGAGGGTCGGCGCATCCACGAGTTCCCGGCTGTGGTGCGGCGGATCGCCAAGGACGGCCACGAGATCGGGGACCACACCTGGACGCACGCGGTGCTGACCGATGTCTCTGATGCGCAGATCCGCGGCGAGCTGCGCCGCACGGCACGGGCCATCTCTGACATCACTGGCAGCGAGCCGACGCTGATGCGCCCGCCCCAGGGCCGCACCGACGACCGCGTCTCCAAGGTGTCGAAAGAACTGGGGATGGCGCAGGTGCTGTGGACGGTGACCGCGAAGGACTACGAGACGGACGACACCGCGCTGATCACCAAGCGCGTGCTCGACGGCGCCGACCGCGACGGGATCATCCTGCTCCATCCGCTGCACAAGGGCACCGTGCCGTCCGTGCCTTCCATCCTGAAGGCGCTCAGCAAGCAGGGCTACACCTTCGTGACCGTCTCCCAGCTGCTTGCTCCGGCCAAGGCCGAGCCCGGCAAGATCTACAAGTGACTGACGACGCGCGAGCGTCCGCCTCCTTGGGCCCCTCGCCACCACGGGAGCGGCGGCCACCGGTTCCGCCGAACTCCGGTGACTCCTTCGGCATCCCATTCCAGGTGTCGCCGGTCGTGGGGCAGGCTCGCGACGTCCAGGGACGCCCAGGCGCATCCACCCCAACTGTCGCTCTCCGCCACGCGCGGATCGGGATGCCGTGCTCGGTGAAGCAGGCCGGCCTTCGCGCGGCCAGTGCCAGGGCGCCGCGGGCGGTGGGCTCGACGCTGCAAGGCCTCGAACGACAACCGGCCCACGTTCGGTGGCCCAGAGGGACCATTCGCCGTCGGGGACCGGACTGTGCGGCGACTACGCCTCGGCGCACGCCATCAGTCCGGCAACCGGTCCTGGACCCGCGCCCCTCCGGCAAATCGACGCTCAGGGGCGGACGGGTCCAGGAATGAAGCGAGCGGCCGACCGGGCCCGATCACGAGACGTGCGTATGCGCGAACATCGGGACCCCGGGGGTACGGGTCACAGCGCACACGCCCCGTGCGCGCGAGGGCAC
>NZ_JBSFZS010000316.1:0-3348 GCF_053600395.1 Streptomyces sp. NPDC005070
TCTCGGGCTTTCCTCCGGGCGCTTCCCTTCGGTCTTGCGTTTCCGACTCTATCAGACCGTTTCCGTATCCGATTTCCTCGGTGCTTTCCAGGTTTATGCTTTCGCGTTTCCCTTTCCGGCGAGTCCGACTCTATCAGATCCTTTCGGGCCTGACTCCCAGTCAGCGGGTTAGTCTTCCGGCCTTTCAGCGCTTTCGCGTTTCGCGGCCTTTCGACATTCACTACGCTAGCGGATTTCCTCGGCGACTCATAATCGAGTTCCGCGGGTTCGAATTCAGACGTGCAGGCACGCCGAATAAGCCCCCGCTGCGGGGAAGTTGTAGGTAGTGGGTTGGCCGCTCTCGGCTGCTGGCTGAACGCCGTAACCGGTTCAAGCGGCTCGGGCTACATTACGGATCCCCTAGGGGTGCGTCAAGTTGAACGGCGGCGGGGCGCATGCGCTCTATAAGGACTCACCGTGGGGTCGTCGGCGATCCAGAAACGCCACGGGTGGACGCCTCCGTCTCCGGACACTCCGGTGCGCGGCCCGTTGCGTACCTGGTCGGAGGGGACGGGGCTCCCCGTCAGCAGCGTCAGGGGCGAACCCTCGGGGCCGCAGGCATCCGTCCCGTCGAGTGACCGGTCCACCCCCAGAGCCGTCGCGAGGCGCGCCGGCCCTTTGGCCAGTTCCTTGTCGTATCGGGCCGAGAGTCGACGTTTGCGAGCGAGATCCGCACCCTCGGTGACCTCACCGGCCCGGAGCAGCACTCCACTGGGCCTGCCCTCCGGGCCGCACACCAGGTTCATGCAGTGCCACATGCCGTAGGTGAAGTAGACGTACACATGACCGGGCGGGCCGAACATCACGCCGTTGCGGGCCGTGCGGCCGCGGTAGGCGTGCGAGCCGGGGTCGTCCGGACCGTCGTAGGCCTCGACCTCCGTGAGGCGCAGCTCGATCGGACCGTCCGGCGTGGCCCGTACGAGGAGGCGCCCCAGCAGGTCGGGGGCGACGTCCAGGACGGGCCGGTCGAAGAAGTCCCGCGTCAGGGGCGTACGGTCAGGGGCCGCGATCATGGCGTACGAGCGTAGTCCCTCCGTCCTCACCCGTGTGGTGGGGTCCGGAGCCGTTCGGCGCAGTCCGGACGGATGCGTGCCGGTGGGGTGGTCAGCGGTCCTCTCCGCTTGTAAGGGTGAGGGCGCGGAACCGGTCGGGGCCGGATCGCGTTTGTAGGGATCAAAGGATCCAGACAGGCAGAGGACGAACAGGCATTGCCTGGGGAGGAAGTGACGACATGGGGTTCAAGCGGCTGCTTGCGAGCTTGGGGGCCGGTGGGGCTTCGGTCGAGACGGTGCTGACCGAGGCCAACACCGTTCCGGGCGGCGTCGTCCAGGGTGAGGTGCGGATCCAGGGTGGTTCGGTCGACCAGTCGATCGAGGGTCTGTCGGTCGGCCTGCAGGCCAGGGTCGAGGTCGAGGGCCACGACGACCAGGAGTACAAGCAGGACGTCGAATTCACGAAGCTGCGCCTCGGCGGGGCCTTCCAGCTCCAGGCCGGCGCCGTGCACACGGTCCCGTTCGGCCTGGAGATCCCGTGGGAGACGCCGATCACCATGATCGACGGGCAGAGCCTGCGGGGGATGAACATCGGTGTGACCACCGAGCTGGAGATCGCCCGCGCCATCGACTCGGGTGACCTCGACCCGATCAACGTGCACCCGCTGCCGGCGCAGAAGGCGATTCTCGACGCCTTCATCCAGCTCGGCTTCCGCTTCAAGAACGCGGACATGGAGCGCGGCCACATCCGCAACACCCGTCAGCGGCTGCCGTTCTACCAGGAGATCGAGTTCTACCCGCCGTCGCAGTACCGCGGGCTGAACCAGGTGGAGCTGAGCTTCGTCGCGGACGACCGCGCGATGGACGTCGTCCTGGAGATGGACAAGAAGCCGGGCCTCTTCAGCGAGGGCAGCGACTCCTTCCGCTCCTTCCAGGTGGGTCTGCACGACTTCCACGGCACCGACTGGGCCGGATACCTGAACCAGTGGCTGTCGGAGGTCGGCAGCAAGCGGAGCTGGTTCTAGGCTCGAGGCACGGATTCCGCCGTTCAGGAGGTATTGACGTGACCGAGCTCAAGAGGCCGCCGCTTCCGCACGACTTCCATCCGCCGGTGCCGGCGTTCACGCTCACCAGCGAGGACGTCGAACCGGGCGCGGTGCTGAAGGACGCGCAGGTCTACGCGGCCGGGAACACCTCGCCGCAACTGAGCTGGGAAGGCTTTCCGCCGGAGACGAAGAGCTTCGCCGTGACGTGCTTCGATCCGGACGCCCCGACGGGGAGCGGGTTCTGGCACTGGGTGCTGTTCGACATCCCGGTCTCGGTGACGGAGCTGCCGACGGGCGCGGGCGGCGGCAAGTTCGAGGGGCTTCCCGACGGTGCCGTCCAGGTGCGCAACGACTACGGGTCCCGTGACTTCGGCGGCGCCGCGCCGCCGGCAGGGGATCCCGCGCACCGGTACGTCTTCACGGTGTACGCCGTGGATCAGGAGAAGCTCGGTCCCGACGCGGACGTGTCACCGGCCGTGGTGGGCTTCAATCTGCGGTTCCACACGCTGGCGCGCGCCCAGTTGATCGGCGAGTACACCAATCCCGCCACAGACTGACGTTCACCGAACGTTTGCCCGCCTCTGGTCATGGAAGTGATCAGGGGCGGGCATTTTTTATTGCGTTGTCCATCTCGGCGTGCCCGGCCAGAGTTGATCCCAGCCCGCCGCAGGTGGGCCGGTGCGCGATAGGAGGTGGGCTGGATGCGGGACACGCTGGTACTGAACGCGAGCTTTGAGCCGCTCTCGACGGTGACGATGAACCGAGCCGTCGTTCTGGTGCTTCAGGACAAGGCCGTCGTCGAGCAGGCCCACCCCGAGCTGCGCATGCGCGGTGCCGCGCTGGACATACCCGTGCCCCGGGTGATCAGGCTCTGCCGTTACGTCCGGGTGCCGTTCCGAAGACAAGCTCCGTGGTCGAGGCGGGGTGTGCTCGTACGCGACCGGCACCGGTGCGCCTACTGCGGTCGCCGGGCCACGACCGTGGACCACGTCGTGCCGCGGGCCCAGGGTGGTCAGGACTCCTGGCTGAACACCGTGGCCTCCTGCGCCGAGGACAATCACCGCAAGGCCGCCCGTACGCCGGAGCAGGCCCAGATGCCCTTGCTGCGGCAGCCGTTCGAGCCGACGCCCGCGGACGCCATGCTGCTGGCGCTCGGTCAGGACGACTTCGACGCGCTGCCGGAGTGGCTGGTCCAGCCGGCCGCGTAGCCCGTTCGGCACTACGAGGATGGGGCCCACCACCCGCGGGCGGTGGGCCCCATCCTCGTAGTG
>NZ_JBSFZS010000317.1:0-3340 GCF_053600395.1 Streptomyces sp. NPDC005070
TGGAGCCGCGTTACCTCGAGCACAGCCGTGACGCGGCGATCGCCACCCTCATCCTGCACGAGCTCAAGAACCTCACGCCGCTGCCCCTCGACGTCCCGCTGCCGTCCCATCCCGGGCTGCGGGGCCTGTGCGAGGACTTCCTGCGGAAGCCGACCATCCACGACCCGCCCGCACGCTGGTGCGCGGTCCTCAACGTCAGCGAGCGCACCCTCGCCCGCCTGTTCCGGCGCGGGACCGGCCTGAGCTTCTCCCAGTGGCGGCAACGCGCCTGCATCCTGCACTCCCTGCGGCACCTCACCGCGGGCGTGCCCGTCACCCGCATCGCGGCTCTCCTGGGCTACGACAACCCCGCCGCGTACACGGCCGCGTTCAAGAAGCTCCTCGGCCGACCGCCGACGGCGTACCGGAGCCCCGAGACCATGAGATCCGGGAGCCGGGGTGACGGACTCCTCAGAAGCCCCACGTGCTGAGTTCGAGGATGGCCGCGAACAGGTGCCCCCAGACCTCCTGCGCCGGCGCTCCCTGTCTCACCGAGAGCGGTTCGAGGGCGGCGACTTCGCGCAGGAAGTCTCGATTGCCGTACTCGCCGGGGTACGAGTTCCAGCAGGCGCCCCTGAAGCGGTACACGGCTTCCAGCAGTCGTACGAACGTCTCGGTGTCCCGGGCGAGGGGGAACGGGCCCTCGTCCTCGCGAACCATGGACACCGCGCCCGTATCGGGGTGGACGAGCACCCGGCCGGTGTCGCCGTACGCCAACTCGAAGGTGCCCAGGCGCAGCAGGCCGTGCTCGTCGGGCTCCAGTCCGTGCGCCTTCCCGTCGTTCCAGGCCAGGGTGAACGTGGCGACTCCGGCGGCGAACCACGTCGGCAGCCCCGCCGTCACGGCCAACTCCCGTGTGGGCGGGTGCGTCAGCGCGGCGGGCAGTCGGTCCTCCTTCAGCAGCACCGTCCCGTCCGGGTCGAACGCCTCCTCCAAGCGGGCGGTGTCCAGGGGGGCTTCGGCTGCCGTCGGTCCCGTGAACCACGGCTCGCCCTCGCCCCAGGACACCGCGTCGGAGCCGGTCGGCCCGTCCTCCGCCGTGCCGTCGCGTTCCAGCACCAGGACGCCGCGCGGCTCGAAGAACATGACGCGGCCGCCTCCGAGGGGTGCGGGCTCCTCCCAGGTGTCGGGCTGGTGGAGACCGTGGTCGTCGTCCGGGTCGAAGAGGACGGGGTCCTCGACGGGAGCGTCGTACGGCCGCTCGGCGAACTCGCCGTCGGCGGGGGCGGGGACCCGTTGGCCGGTGGCCGGATCGATCCAGCGTTCCCGGGTCAGCTGCGACCACAGCTTCAGCAGGAGACGGCCGTCCTGCGCCTCGTGGACCTGGACGTCGGCGTCGCCGCTGAGGTTCGGCTTGGCCCGGTAGGCGCCGACCGGCCGCCACCAGGCCCAGACCGTCCGCCACGGCATGCCCGGCTCGGCTTCCGCGACCAGTTCGGCGTAGGAGTCATGGCCCAGCACCTTCGCGCCGAAGTGCAGCCACGAGGCGAACTCGGCTCGCGACACCTCGGCTCCGTCGAGGATCGTGACGGCCTGGGCGTAGGCTTCGCGGCCCGCTCCCCCGCCCGTGGCGGGCAGGTCTCGAAGGCCCTCGGGGTCGGCGGCGAGCAGGGCCGCGGGGGAAGCGAACAGTGCGTCAAGATCCTCGCGAGTCATACGGACATGCTGCCAGCCACCACTGACAACCAACTCAGCGCGGTACCGGGACTCGGGGCGAGGAACAGAGAGACCGCTCCTTCTCCAGGGGCAGTTCGTCGACTCGCCCCCGCCAGAGCAGGAGGTTGTGGCGCCGCTCCCACACCAGCACGGACGCACCCCTGGCGACCCGCCGGAAGTGGGCGTAACGCAAGGCGGCTTCCCATCCTCGCGTGCGCCGCACATCCCGTACGCGCACGGCCGTCACCATGCCGACGGGCCCGCCCGCCACACCTTCCACCCTGTCAACCCACATACATTCGGGCCCTGTTGGCTGCCCGCCCCCCGCCCGTGACGAAACCGCGGCATCGACATCAGGCTCACCAGCCGCGTGAACGACGGTCGCGGGCCCCCTGCGGACGCACGCAAATACCTTGCCTCCACCCGCCACTCTATTTATAGTCAGGTCGACCATTAAGGAGTCGTCCGTGAACTGGAACCTCGGCTGGACCGAAGCACTCGGCTTCGCCACCGGCGCCGTCTGCGTCTGGCTGGTGGCACGCCAGCACATCGCCAACTGGCCTGTGGGCATAGCCAACAACGTCTTCTTCATCGTGCTCTTCCTCCAGGCCGGCCTGTACGCCGACGCCGGCCTCCAGGTCGTCTTCATCGCGCTGGCCGCCTACGGCTGGTGGGCCTGGGCCCGCGGCGACGGCCCGGCCACCGCCGGCGCCCTGCCGGTGCGCCGCACCACGCGTGTCGAATGGGCCTGGCTCACCGTGGCCGCAGTACTGGGCACCACCGCCCTCACCGTGCTCCTGGACCGGGCCACCGACTCCACCGTCCCCTTCTGGGACGCGCTCACCACCGCCCTCTCCCTGGCGGCAACGTACGGCCAGTGCCGCAAACTGCTGGAGTCCTGGTGGCTGTGGATCGCCGCCGACCTGGTCTACATCCCGCTGTACGCCTACAAGGGCCTGTACTTGACCTCGCTGCTGTACATCGGCTTCCTCGCCCTGTGCGTGGCCGGCCTCCTCGGCTGGCGGCGCACCCTCGAGGCGGCCGGCTCCCGCTCCGCGACGGCGGTGCCCGCGTGAACGCCGCAGCCCGCCCGTACCGACACGGCCTGGTACTCGGCAAGTTCTATCCGCCACACGCCGGCCACCACCACCTGGTCCGCACCGCGCTCGCGCAGTGCGACCGGCTGACTGTTCTGGTCTGCGCCGCCTCCGTGGAGTCGGTGCCGCTCGTCGACCGGGTGGCGTGGATGCGGGAGGCCCATCCGGAGGCCCAGGTCGTCGGCGCCGTCGACGACCACGCGGTCGACCTGCACGACCCCGCGGTGTGGGACGCCCACATGGCGGTCTTCCGCTCGGCCGTCCCGGATCCGGTGGACGCCGTGTTCACCTCCGAGTCGTACGGCGCCGAACTGGCCCGCCGGTTCGGCGCGGCCGAGGTCGGCGTGGACCTCGACCGGACCACGTACCCCGTCTCCGGCACGGCCGTACGCAAGGATCCGGTGGGCTGCTGGACGTTTCTCGGCCCGGGGGTACGCGCCGCGCTCACCCGGCGTGTGGTGGTCCTCGGCGCCGAGTCCACCGGCACCACGACCCTCTCGCGGGCGCCCGTCTCCTTCAAGGTCGCCGCCTCGGACGACTTCAAGGAG
>NZ_JBSFZS010000318.1:0-3319 GCF_053600395.1 Streptomyces sp. NPDC005070
GTCAGGCCGGAACGATGTTCTCGGCCGTCGGGCCCTTCTGGCCCTGCGCGATGTCGAAGGTCACCTTCTGGCCCTCGAGAAGCTCACGGAAGCCCTGGGCGGCGATATTCGAGAAGTGGGCGAACACGTCAGGGCCGCCACCGTCCTGCTCGATGAAGCCGAAACCCTTTTCCGCGTTGAACCACTTCACGGTACCAGCAGCCATGTCATATCTCCTTTGGGGCAGTACACCGGCGCCTGCACTGTGCGAACACCGTGTCGCCGCGATGATCAACCCGCCGGAAATGACCGGAAACGCAAAAGCACCCTCCCCGAAAAAAAGCCGGGTTGGAACACTTGAAGTCTCGGGAACCACGACTGCAACTGAGATGGACAGTAGCACGCCGCAACAGCCTTCGCCGGATAAATAATTGAGAACAAGGCATTGCGATAAGAATTCTCGGCACACAGCCTGACAAACTCTCTTCTCTCGAGCACAGATATTGGCGCACTCGCAGTACAGCGTTGCAAAAAAACTCTCAGCGGGATCAGGCGCTTCTTCCGTTGCAACGGCCTCGGGGAACATCGGTACAGCCGTTGGCGCTGAGAAGGATCATGGTCCGGTCGGCGTGAGGATGCTGACGCGGTTCTCGTACTCGCGGCGGGCCTTGCGCTGGGCCGGGACCGCGGGAATGCCGTGGCTGCTGTCGAGCGGCTGGCAGCGGGTGAGGAGCCCGAGGTGCACGGCGGGGACGGCGCTGACGCGCAGGGTGTAGCCCTGGCCGCGCCGTACGGTCACCCCCTGGTCGAGCGCATCCCGCTCGGCGGGCTCCAGTTCGGCAGTGCGGAGGAAGTCGGCGACCTTGCCCGGCATGTCGAGGGTGACCGGTAGCTCCGGGGCCGGGGTGTCCTGCTGCTCGGCGGTGCGGTCGGGCATAAGGTCGGCGACGACCGTACGGATCGCGCCGCGGCTGACGCTGTGGTCGCGGGCGAGGGCGGCGATCGAGCGGCCTTCCAGGTACGCGGCGCGGACGTCGGCGGTCTTCGCGGTTGCCACGGCGGGGCGGCGCCCGCCCTTGCTGCCCTTTGCCTCGGCGGCGCGCAGTCCGTCGTAGGTCAGCTCCCGTTGGAGGTCGCGCTGGAGTTCGCCGGCGGCGGCGAGGGTCTGCACCATGAACTTCACGGTGGACAGCAGCTCGCCGGTGCGCGGGTGGCGGGCGGTGAGGTCCATCGCGGAGAACGCGCCGTCGTGAATGCGCAGGGCGAGGCGGTCGCGGTGGAGGACGTCGAGCACGTCGAGGATGTGGCTGGTGCCGCGGACGAGGCGGAACATCTCGGAGATGTGCACGGTGTCGCCCGGTCGCGCGTAGTTCAGGAGCTCGCGGAACTTCGGCCGCTGGAGCGGGTGGAGGCGGCTGGAGGTGCCGGGGTCCTCTTCGAAGACGACCGGGTCCTCGATCCCGGCCTCGTCCAAGACGAGGTTCTGCCGGGCGGTGGACTGCTGGTCGGTGGAGACCCGCTTGTAGACCAGGTTCGCCACTCGGGGCCCCTTCCGTACGGAGGAATGGACCGTATCTGTCATCAAACCCTGTCAGCAATCGCCATCGGATCTGATTGGATTCGCGCCGCCTCAAACCCCCGGATTGCACGGGTTCATTGGACGCTCGGGCTTCCTGTCGTCAAACGATCGTTTAACGACAGAGGGCGGATGCCGAGCCGGCCGGGCGCGTCACCCGGATCCACCGGGGGTCGGAACATGTCGTCAGTGCCGATTCAGTCGGCGGATACGACGACCTTGCCGGCTTTCGCCTTGCCGGCCTCGACGAACGCCATCGCCTGCGGGGTCTGGTCGAAGGGGAAGACCGTGTCGACGACCGGGCGCAGCGCGCCGGCGTCGTACAGGCCGGCCAGGTGGGCCAGTTGCTTGCCGTCGGAGCGCATGAAGAAGAACGAGTAGCGCACTCCGGCTTTCTTGGCCGCGCGGCGGACCTTGCGGCTCAGCAGCGACAGCACCGGCTCGAAGACTCGGGGGGCGCCGAGCTGCCGGGCGAAGCCGGCGTCCGGCGGACCGGCCACGCCCAGGGCCAGGCCGCCGGGGGCGAGCACGGTCAGCGACTTCATCAGGTTCTCCCCGCCAAGCCCGTCGACGACGAGGTCGTAGCCGGAGAGCAGCGAGGAGAAGTCCTCCTTGGTGTAGTCGACGACGATGTCGGCCCCCAGGGAGCGCACCAGTTCCTCGGACGAGCCCCGGGCGGTGGTTGCGACCTCGGCGCCGAGGTGCTTGGCCAGCTGGATCAGGGTGGACCCGAGGCCGCCGGCGCCGCCGTGGACCAGTACCTTCGATCCCGGCCCGATCCCGGCCGTGTCCACGAGGATCTGCCAGGCCGCAAGGGAGACCAGCGGCACCGCGGCCGCCTCGGGCATGGTCAGCGTGGTCGGTTTGTGCGCGACGTCGTCCTCGTCGATCGCGATGTACTCGGCGAAGGTGCCGATGCGCAGATCACGGGGCCGGGAGTACACCTCGTCGCCGACGGCGAAGCCCCGTACCTGTGTCCCGACCGCCGTGATGGTGCCGGCGAGATCGTGGCCCAGGACGAAAGGCGTCTTGTGCTTGAGGAGTTGTTTGAACTCTCCGTCGCGGACCAGCTTGTCCAGCGGGTTGACGCTGGCCGCGGCGATCTTCACCAGCACGTCCCGGGGGCCGGGCTGCGGTTCGTGCAGGTCTGCGGCGCGCAGGCCGTCCTTGCCGTAGTGCTCGACGACGAAAGCCTTCATGGTTCGCCGGTCCTTTCTTGTCGGTGCGGCTATGGCCGGGCCAGGAAGGCCAGGGCCTTGGCGACGAACTGCTGGTGGTACTGGAAGATGCCGCCGTGACCGGCGTCGGGGTAGATCGCCAGCTCGCTGTCGGGCAGCCGCCGGGCCAGATCGGTGGAGTTGTGGGAGGGGACCATCCGGTCGGCGTCGCCGTTGGCCACCAGCACCGGCTGGGTGATCACCGACAGGTCCTGCGGGGTCTGCAGGCCCCAGCGGTGGATGGCCCCCAGCTGGGTGAGGTATGCCCTCGGGGGGATCGCCTTGTCCCGGTCGGCGGTGCGCTCCTTCAGGCGTGCCAGGAACTCCTGGCCGGCGCGCTTGCCGGCGGCGGTGCGGGTGAAGAACAGGTACTGCTTGGGGTCGGTGAGGGTCAGCAGCGCCCGCAGGGTGTCCAGATGGGAGATGCGGGTGACGTTCTTGATGCCCTGGCCGCCGGCGGGGCCGGTCCCGGTCAGGATCATCCTGTGGACCAGCTGCGGCTCGGTCAGCGCGATCTCCTGGGCGATCATGCCGCCCATGGAGAACC
>NZ_JBSFZS010000319.1:0-3270 GCF_053600395.1 Streptomyces sp. NPDC005070
ACCAGCTCCGCCTTGGCTGTCGCGATGGCTTCCCGGCTGCCGAACTCTCCGACGTGGGCGGAGCCGACGTTGAGGACGACGCCGATCTGTGGCGGGGTCAGTGACGCCAGATACGCGATGTCGCCGCGGTGGCGGGCGCCCATCTCCAGGACCAGGTAGCGGGTGGATTCGTCGGCGCGCATCACGGTCAGCGGCAGGCCGATCTCGGTGTTGAACGAGCCGGGTGTGGCGACGGTCTCCCCGTGACGGCTGAGGACCTGGGCCAGGAGGTCTTTGGTGCTCGTCTTCCCGGCCGAGCCGGTCAGGGCGATGATCTGCGTGCCGGTGCGGGTCAGGACGTGCTGAGCGAGACGGCCGAGGGCGGCGGTGACGTCGGGGACGACGATCGCGGGGACGCCGACCGGGCGGGTGGCCAGCACGCAGGAGGCGCCGGTGGCGACCGCCCGGTCGACGAAGTCGTGGCCGTCCACGCGGGCGCCGGCGACCGCGACGAACATGCCGCCGGGGCCGACCTCGCGGGAGTCGCTGGCGCTGCGGCCCGTGATGCGCATCTGCGGGTCCGGGGCGTCGTGGAGGGTGCCGCCGGTGGCGTCGGCGATCTCGGTGAGCGTCAGGGTGATCACTGGGCGGTCCTTCCCGCGAGGGGGGCGAAGGTGATGGCGCGTCCGGTGTAGGAGGCGGCCAGGCGGCTGAGGGGCACCCGGTCGTGGGTCTGCCCCCAGGCGGAGGGGTCACGCAGGAGGATGTCCGGGTCGGGGCCGTCCGTGTAGCCGCGGGCGATGACCAGGTGGCCGCCCTTGCGGCCGTCGTCGGGGAACTGCTCGGTGACCGAGATGATCACGGGTGCGTGGTGCAGAGCGCCGGTCAGGTCTGCGGCTGCGATGGGCTCCGCGCGGCCGGGAATCCCGAAGCCGGTGGCCAGGTTGGCGATGCCGGCGTGGAGCCAGCCCTTCTCCGTCAGGATCTCGTGCTTGACGCCGAGCTTGAGCAGCTCGGTCACCGAGGGGGCTTGAAGTTCGTAGGCGAGCAGGATCATCCGTAGGTCTGCCATGCCGCACGCCCGGTTGGACCACTCCATCCGGTCCCCCAGTGACCATCCTCCGTGGAGGTCCCATTCGGTGGGATCGACGAGCTGACGGACCATGGGCACATCGTGGGCGTGGGGCACAGCAGCGGACTCCTGAGATCGCGTCAGACAGCGGTCTCCCGCACGGTCGTTGACGCGTTCAGTACGGGAACGGGCAGGGGCCCATCGTATGGGGGGCGGGTCAGCGCTTCGTGGAGAAAGGCGCGCACGACATCGGTGTGGCTCAGGCCGCACAGGGCGGCCCCCGTGGCGAAGTTCGACTCCCGCGACATGCCCGGAGTCGTGTTCACCTCCAGCGCGGTCACCGTCCTGTCGCTGACCATGAAGTCGACGCGGGCCGCGCCGCGGCAGCCCAGCCCCTCCCACAGGGTCCGCGCGTGACCGGTCAGCGCGTCCAGCACCTGCGCGGGGAAGTCGGCCAGGGCGACGGACACGGTTCCCTCGCCGGTGGCGTCGAGCTTGGATGCGGCGTCGTAGAACTCGCCGTCGTGGACCTTGGTGGCCAGCGGAGGGAACACCAGGACCCCGCCGGGCATCTGGAGCAGGCCGACCGTGACGGGCACGCCGGTGACGTATTCCTCGATCAGGACCGGGGAGGGATCCGTTTCCCAGGCGCGTTCGAGAGCGGGGACGAGCCCGGTTTCGTCGCGGACCAGGCTCATGCCGACGCTGGAGCCGCCGAGCGTCGGTTTGACCATCACCGGACGGCCCTCCCACCGGGCCGGGACACCCGGCCTCCATACCTGCGAGGCAGGGGTGGGGACGCTCAGGCTCTCCATGGCCCGCTTGCACAGGATCTTGTCAGCGGCGACGGCCGAGGCGGCGACCCCGCTGCCGCAGTACGGCATGCGCAGATAGTCCAGCAGCCCCTGGAGACGGCCGTCCTCTCCGTAGGGGCCGTGCAGGTTCGACAAGGCCACGTCGAAGGTGAGGAGGTCGCGGAGGAATCCAGGGTCGCACGGGTCGAGGATTGTGAAGGTGGCGCCGATCTCGATGAGGGACTCCGCCAGCGCGGTGACCGACATCTGCCTGGTGGGGCTCTCGGAGATGTAGAGCCGGTCCTCGGCGGATAACCCGCCGTAGATCAACGCCACGTCCAGTGGTTCCGGACCGCCGTGCTGGCAGGTCCGCAGCACCTGGGCCTCACGGCGGATCGCCGCGGCGTCGAGGGCGCCGATGAACGTGTTCATGCGAGTTCTCCTTGGTAGGTCTGGGTCACCGGGCCGCCGATCCAGAAGGCCTTTCCACGGCGCTGGGCGTGCGGGCGCACCATCAGGGGCGTCCCGGAATGGTTGTGGACGGTGACCTGCTTGTCCGCGACGAGCCCGCGCATCGCGGCGATCACCACGGCGGCGACGGCTCCGCTGCCGCACGACAGCGTCTCCGCCTCCACGCCCCGCTCGTAGGTGCGGATCTTCAGTTCCTGAGAGCCCGCGGCCTGGACGAAGTTGACGTTCGTTCCCAGCGGCGCGAGGTCGAGATGGTTGCGGACCAGCCGGCCGTAGACCACGGCGTCGATGTCATCCACGTCCGGTACGACCGCGACCACGTGCTCGGTGCCGGTGTGTACGGAGTCGAACCAGATGGGGCGTCCGTCCAGTACGACCTGGACGCGGCGGGGTTCGACGGGGCCGACGTCGGCCGTCACCCACACCCCGTCATCCCGCACCAGCGCTTGGTGTTCTACACCGGCCATGACCAGGCTCATGTCCTTCACCGCGACGCCGGAGTCCCTGGCCGTGCACCAGGCGGCGCATCTGAGGGCGTTGCCGCACATGGTGGCGACGGAGCCATCCGCGTTGAAGCAGGCGACCCCCCGCAGATCAGGGCCGAGCGGGGCACTGATGACCAGACCGTCGGCGCCGATGCCGGTACGCCGGGCGCACAGACGTCTGGCCGTATCGGCCCAGTCCTTGTCCAGATCTTCGGCGGTGCCGGTGATGAGAGCGAAGTCGTTCCCGGCTCCATGGACCTTCCGAAATTTCAGTACGCACTGTTCGGACACGTCGTCCTTCCTCCTTTGGGCAGGCGGGTGGGTTCATGCACCTGGTGAGCGGTGAGCGGTGAGCGGTGAGCGGTGAGCGGGCGCGGTTGCCGCAACGGCGCCGGCATGAAGCAGGGCGACAACGTGCTCATCTGGGGCGCGAGCGGTGGACTCGGCTCGTACGCCACGCAGTTCGCGC
>NZ_JBSFZS010000320.1:0-3262 GCF_053600395.1 Streptomyces sp. NPDC005070
GCGCACCTGTGTCGGATCCCGCGCGGGGAGTCCTGACCGGGTGAGGCAGTCGGTTGGGCCAGCCGGAACGACGCGGCGCCTGCACGGTGACGAGGACCGGTGGCGCCTGGTCGTCACACAACGGGGGACGCGTTTTGCAACCAGGTGTAGCTGACCGGTTGGGCGGCATTCCAGTCCACCGCAAGGTACGGATCGACCAGCTCGAATCCCGCCCCCAGATAGCACCCGAGTGCCCTGCCGTTGTCCGGATGCACCCGCATGAAGACATCGTCGAAACCTGCTTCGACAGCCCGCCTCAGCAGGCCTCGAACGAGCTCGCGGCCCAGCCCCTGCCCCCGGACCTCGGGATTCACGATGAGCCGCGCCAGCTCGACCTCGTCTTGGTCGGCGTCGAACCACAACTCCCCATAGGCAAGGGGCCTTTCGTCGTCGACAAGCACGTGAGACTGCACATCGTCGTCCTGCTGCCATCCGGAGATCTCCTGTTCAGTCACAGGAATCGTGTTTCGCCCGCACCACATGACGACTTCTGTCACGGACAGCGGCCAGCTTGCGACGGAAGCGGCGTGAGCAGGAGTAAACGGAACAAGATCCATAAAGTCTGGCTCTCGTGAACGGTGAGCCGGTCCGGCGCTGGCGGTATCCGGGTGCCTGGGGGGTGGGTTGCCTTGATGGCGGCGCCTTGCCGGTGTTCCCGGAGGTGGGGCGTCAGCCCTGTTCAAGGATGACTTGGACGGCGGGGGCGAGGGTCGCGATGATCTGGTCGGGGGAGAGGTGGGTGACGGCGGGGATGCGCAGGATGTAGCGGGTGAGGGCGAGGCCGAGGAGTTGGGCTGAGACCAGTCCGGCCTGCGCGGCCTGCCCGGGGCCGGCGGCCTTGGCGAGTGCCGGCGCGACCTGGGACGCGAAGATTGCGTGCATCCGCTCGGCGGCGTGCTCGTTGGTGACCGCGGAGCGCAGGAGCAGCAGCAGGGCATCGCCGGCCTCGTCCTGTTCCCAGCGATGGAGAAAGTGCCGGACCAGTGCTTCGGCGCGATCCCGTGCCGGTACGGCCGACAGGTCGGGCAGGTCCAGGTCGATGTCGAGGGCGGCGTCGAAGAGCTGGGCCTTGTTGCCGTAGTAGCGCATGACCATCGAGGGGTCGATGTCGGCGTCGGCCGCGACGGCGCGGATGGTGGTGCGCTCGAAGCCGTGAGCGGCGAAGCGGCGGCGGGCGGCGTCCAGGATCACCGCCCGGGTGCGGTCGGATCGTCTGGCGCCCGAGGCGCTGCTGTCGATGCCTTGCGTCATGCCCACAACTGTAGGCCAACGTCTGTTGACTTTCCAGGATTGTTGCATGCACTCTGTCAACAACTGCTTGCCAACGCGTGTTGGCAACCTGATTCGTGCCGAATCCCGGAGGCCCGCCGTGAACAGCCCCGCCCCCGCACTGCCCGACCGCACCGAGGTCGCGATCGTGGGCGCCGGTCCCACGGGCCTCGCGCTCGCGGTGACGCTCGCACTCGCCGGTATCGACTTCGTTCTGCTGGACCAGCAGGACGAAGGAGCCAACACCTCGCGCGCCGCGGTGGTACACGCCCGGACCCTCGAGGTCCTCGACGAACTCGGTGCCTCCGGCGAGCTGATCGGCCGAGGCGTCAAGCTCGACCGATTCGCCGTCCGTGACGGCGCCCGCCGGCTGCTCACCGTCCCCTTCGACCAGCTCCCCACCCCGCACCCCTACACCCTCATGGTCCCGCAGTACGAGACCGAGGCGGTCCTGCTCGCCCGGCTGCGCGCCCTGGGAGGCGACGTCCACCGGCCCCACCAGGTCACCTCCGTGGTCCAGGACCAGGAAGGCGTGACCCTCACCACCAGCACCGGGAAGACCCTGCGCGCCTCCTACGCGGTCGGCGCGGACGGCATGCACAGCACCGTGCGGGAAGCCTCCGGCATCGGCTTCACCGGAAGCTCCTACGCCGAGTCGTTCGTCCTCGCCGACGTCGTGATGGACTGGATCCCCGGCCCGGCCGAGGTCTCCCTGACCTTCGGAGCCGCAGGCCTTCTGGTCGTCGCTCCGCTGCCGGGCGGCCACTACCGCATCGTCGCCACCACCGACCAGGCCCCCGAAAACCCCGAGCTCACTTTCGTCCAGCAACTCCTCGACGAGCGGACGCCCGGGCAGGCCGCGGTCACCGACCTCGCCTGGTCCTCCCGCTTCCGCGTCCACCACCGCGTCGCCGACCACTACCGTGCCCAGCGGCTCTTCCTCGCCGGAGACGCGGCCCACGTCCACAGCCCCGCCGGCGGCCAAGGCATGAACACCGGCATCCAGGACGGCTACGCCCTCGGCACCGCCTTCGCCACCGGCGTGCTCGACGGCTACGAAGCCCGCCGACGCCCAGTTGCCGAACGCGTCGTCGCCTTCACCGACCGCATGACCCGCATCGCCACCGCACGCAACCCCGCTGCACGGACTCTGCGCAACACCGCCATGCGCCTTCTGGGGCACACCCCCCTCCCCGGCAAGCTCGCCACCGAACTCGCCGAACTCAACTACCGGTAGGCCTGCCACCTGCACGGCGTAGCTCGCTCTGCTCCCGCACGAAACCTCCAGGCATCCAGCCGACGCGAGGCCCGTCTTGCCTGCCGCCTGTTCCACCGCGGTGCGGGCGGCGTCGGCACGATCTTTTGCAGTCACAGCCTCGGGCTGTCGACGATTCCTCGGACCGTGTCGCCTCCGGTCGGCGCACCACGTTGAGCACTGGTTGCTCAGGCGTCACCGCACTGCACAGATGTCTTCTGGAAATGCAGCAAAACAGCCCTTCAGGACGCGGCTGCTCTGCGTCGAACCAGCGGCACCCGACAGCATCACCGTCGACTGCTTCCTTGGAGGGCGGGCACCAAACGACCAAAAGGGAAAGTTATGCACAAGACCCTGACGGCAGCAGGCCTCACCACAGCGGTGGCAGGCGCACTCCTCGCCGTTCCGCTTGCGTCGATCACCGCGATGCAGCCGGAGACCCCGGCTTCCGCGGGCACCAGTGCTCCGCCCACCCGTGCGGAGCACGAGATCGATCAGCCTGCCGACGTCAGCTCACTGGTCAAAAGCGGCGGTGAGCAGGATTCCCTCACGAACCCTTTCAGCCGGCATGGGCCTCATCACTGGGTAGCCGATCAACCCGGCTGGCACCCCGAGATCATCAAGATCGACCGGAGTCTCTCAGTGCCCGTGAACAAACTGATCGTTAGGGGTGCTTGGTAGTGCGGGCCAGCCTTCTCG
>NZ_JBSFZS010000321.1:0-3261 GCF_053600395.1 Streptomyces sp. NPDC005070
AGCACCGCGCTCGCCACGACGGTCGCCGTGATGACACCCCAGCCGATCCGCCGCCGTACCGGCCGGGGCTGCTCCGGGGCGTGAACGACCTGATGCGGGGAACCGGGGTACGCCATGCTGCCGGTCGGCAGTCCGGCGAAGGCGGCGGCGTGGGTTTCCGCTCCGGCGGGCGCGGCCTGGGGCTGCGCGCCGGGGTGTGCCGTGGCGGGCGACTTGGGGAGACCAGCGACGGGGGTGAACGCCGGGGGCGCCGGAGGACTCGCCGGAGGCGCGTCGACCGCGGTGGGCGTCTGCTCGGCCGGCTCGACGAAGGACTCGTCCTCGGGCGCGACGGCAGGTTCGTCCGCCTGTTCCGCCGGCTTTTCCGTGGGCTCGGCGGTGGGTCCCGCCGGTTCGTCCTTCGGTTCGTCCTCCGGTTCGGTCGGCTCCTGCGCGGTGCCCGCCGCCTCGGCCGTCGGCTCGGTGGATCCGGTCGGGGCGGCCGTCGGCTCCGGTTGGGCCGGGGCGGCCTCGTCCGCGCTTGTCTCCGCGGGTCGGCCGTCGGCGGCTTCGACGGGTCCGGGTTCGGGTTCCGGTTCCGGGTCCGCCGGGTTTTCGGCGTCGCCCGAGTCCGTCGAAGGAGAGGGCTCATCGGCGCTCAGCGGCACCATCCCGGCGGGCGGGACCTCCGGCGCCTGCGGCGACACCGGCGCGGCGACGGGCAGAGCGGGGGCGGCGGCAACCGGGACGGGGGAGGAGGCCGGAACGGGGACAGCGACAGAGACGGGGGCGGGGGCCACGGCGGGCGCCGTGTGCCGGGCCCGACCGGTCAGGCGTCCGACGAAGGCGGCGACTCCGGGCACGTCCTCGATACGGGTGATGCCGAGCCGGCGAGCCGCCGCCGGTACGCCGAACGCGCCGAGGGCCGCCCATACCGTCGCCGCGAACAGCACACCGGGGATGGCCGGCCCGACCGTCAGCGCGCTGCCGTCCGTGGTGGAAAGGTCCAGGGACGTGCTGAGCGCCCAGGCCAGGGCGGACGAATCATCGATGTCCGAGGACAGTTCGAGCCCGACTCCCGCCATGACGGCCAGCAGCAGGAATCCCGAGACGAAACACACCGCGGCGCGCACGGCGGCGGCCGGGCGGACCGACTCGCGGAGGACACCCGCGCCCAGCACGAGCGCGGCCACCACGCCGAGCAGCACGGACGCCCAGACCCACCCGCTGAGGTCGTGGAGCTCGAACAGGGAAACGGCCGTCGACGTGTCCGAGCCGTCGCCGCCCTCGTTCCAGGACGAGGAGTCCGTGAGGGTGTTGGTGAACTCGACCGACGCTCCGCAGGCCAGGCCAAGGAGGGTCGCGGCCATGTTGGGGGCGAGCAGCAGCGCCGGTATCAGCGCGGAGAGCCCTGCCTGGGACACCACGAAGACCACGGCGCCGAGGCCGACCAGCGACAGGGGCACGGCCAGCGCCACGCCCGCCCGGCGGGCCGCGCGGAGCCAGTCGCCCAGCCCCGGCCGACGGGCGGCCCAGGCTGACATCGATGTCCGGCCCAGCGTGGGGAAGAGCACCAGGGACGCCAGCAGCAAGGTCCACCAGGCCGCGCGCAACGGGGAGCACGTCACGGACACCGTGACGTCCGACAGGTCCAGGAGACGAGCCACGTAGACGGCCGACGCGTCGGAGGCGTCCGACGACGCGAGCGCGACGGAGGTACCGGCCGTCCAGGCCAGCAGTACGGACCCGAGCACGGCCGACAGCACGCTGCGCACGCCCAGGAACAGGGTCTCCGTGGTGCCGAGCTGCCGGCCGGCGGCGGCCGCGCCACGGAGATGCAGGCGGGCACCGAACCACAGCGCGGCCGCCCACAGCAGTGTCAGTCCGAGCGGCATGAACGAGAGGTCGAGCGAGGCCAACGAGGCCGAGCCCCGCTCCGTCAGCTCGAGTCCCGGGTGGGCGCCGAGGGCCGACAGGACGACGGCGAGCGCCGTGAGGAAGGCAGCACCGAAGGGGGCGTCGTCGGCTGCCGCGGTCGCCGTCAGGACCAGGGAGACGAGCAGCAGGAGAGCCGTCGGCAGGGCGGCGATGCGGGCAGGCGCGATCCAGTCGCCGGTCACCAGGCGGGTCAGCGCCGTGGCCGCGGCGGACGGAACCTGCGCGGTGCCCGGAACGGCGGGCGGCGACGCGGGAGGCGGCGGCGTGGCAGGGGACGGAGCGGGCGCCGGAGCGGTGGTGGGCCGGCCGCACGAAGCGCAGTAGCGGGCCTCGTCGGTCACGGCACCGCCGCAGTGCGGGCAGAAGGCAGGCATGCGTTCCCTTGTCGAAAGCAGGTGAAGAGAGGTGAAGGTGATGTGGAGCCGGATGCGGCATCCCGGTGGGGAGGCGAAGGCGAACGAGGGCCCGTCGGTGATGGGACGGGCCTTCGCCGGCGTGTCCTGAGGGGTCTTCCGGCCGGTACCGGCACGGAACTTCCCGCTACGGAGAGGGAGTGAAGGGACCTGGAACGGCCGCGGCCGGCGTTAACCGTGTCGCGCGGGAAAGGCAGGTCGCCAAAGGCTCTCTCTAGTCGTCCGCATGTGAAGATCGCGTGAGGAAGATGTGATCATGAATATCAGGCCGCGACGTCGTGATCAAGGGATTCGGGGCGACTGGTTGTAGGCCGCATGAGTCGCCTGAGGCACCTTTGACCGGCCACCCCGCTTCCCGTCCCGCTCCCTCAGGGCCGAACGAGCGTCACCTCGCGGCGGTGAGCGGCCTGGATCTCGGGGGACCAGTCGCCGGTGCAGTAGACGGACACCTCGCTCATCGAGCCGTCGCGCACCTCGGCGCGGAGCAGTTCACGGCAGTACCAGACGCCGTCGGCGTCCTCCCAGCGCTCCTCGAACTCGATGACGAGCCCGGTCCCGGTGACATCGACACGGTGGCGTGGAACGCTGCCGAGGGCGGGATGGCTGCCGCGGCGCAGCGCCACGAGATGGTCGCGGCCGACCGTCTGGAGCCGCCACTGCGGCAGACTGAAGTCCAGGAACACATCGTCCGTGAACAGTCCCTCGGGGGCGCTGTTCGTCCGAAGGAACTCCACGAAGAGCTCCGCGAGTTCCTTGGCCCGGCGGGCATCGAGGGTGTTCCGGTCCTCGGTCACCGGCTCGTACGGGTTCGGCTCCGCCTCTGCTGTGCCCGTGCTCGGCATGACGTCCCGGTGGCGTTCCTCGGCATAGCGCACCGCGGTTTCCGGCAGCGATTCGCCACGCTGCCGGGGAATGTGCGCGGACTCGGTTC
>NZ_JBSFZS010000322.1:0-3251 GCF_053600395.1 Streptomyces sp. NPDC005070
CGCGCCCGCGGACGCCGCGGAGATCGCCGCGCGGCTCGCGGCCGGAGAGTGGGTCGTGGACCTGCGCAGCCGGCTCGCGTTCGCGGCCGGGCATGTCGCCGGAGCGGTCAACTTCGAGGCGGACGGCCAACTCGCCGTCTATCTGGCCTGGCTGCTGCCCTGGGGCAAGCCGGTCACCCTGCTCGCCGAGTCTCCGGAGCAGCTCGCTCAGGCACAGCGCGAGTTGACGCAGGTCGGCGTCGACCGGCCTGCCGCCGCCGCGATCGGCTCGCCGGCCGACTGGGTCCCCGAGGGGGAACGGCCGCGCACCTTCCGGCGTGCCTCCTTCGCCGAACTGGCCGAGGCGTACGACTCCCCCGGCCGACCCGTGGTCCTGGACGTCCGGCGCGACTCCGAGCGCGCCGGGGGTCATGTAGCCGGGTCGCTGCACATACCCGTGCACCAGGTGCGCGACCGGCTCGACGAGATACCCGCCGGGACCGTCTGGGTGCACTGTGCCGGAGGCATGCGGGCCGCGATCGCCGCCTCGCTGCTCGACGCGGCGGGCCGGGACGTGGTGGCCGTCGACGACTCCTTCGCCGCCGCGGCCGCCTCCGGCCTGCGCATGACACGGATCGACGCCGACTCCCCCGGCACTGCCTGCCGCGCGTCCGAGGACTCCGCGGCGTGAGCGTCCTGATCCTCGCCCTGGCCGCCGGTGCCGTGACCGGGATCGCGCTCGGGGCGCTGGGGGGCGGCGGCAGTGTGCTGACCGTGCCCGCCCTGATCTACCTGCTCGGATTCACCCCCTCGGCGGCCACCACCGCGAGTCTGGTCATCGTCACCCTCACCTCGGCGACCGCGTTGTCCGCGCACGCCCGGGAGGGCACCGTCCGCTGGCGTGCCGGAGCGCTGTTCGCGCTGGCGGGGCTGATCCCCGCGGCCCTGGGCGGGGCGGTCTCCGGACTGCTGCCTCCGGCCGTGTTGACCGGCGCGTTCGCGCTGATCGCGGGCCTCGCGGCGTTCCGGATGCTCCGGCCGTCGGCCGGCGCGACGGGGGCCGCGCCCGCGGGGACCGGCCGGATCACGGGGACCGGCGCCGGCCTCGGCGCGGTGACCGGTGTGCTGGGGGTGGGCGGCGGCTTCCTCGCCGTACCCGCCCTGGTGAACGTCGTGGGTCTGCGGATGCGGGCCGCCGTCGGCACCAGCCTGCTGGTGATCACGGCGAACTCGCTCGCCGCGCTGCTCGCCCGCGCGGGAACGGCGCAGAGCGTCGACTGGGCGGTCGTCGCGCCGTTCGCCGGAGCCGCCGTGCTCGGCGCGTGGGACGGCAAGCGGCTCGCGGCCCGGCTGTCCGGCGGCACGCTTCAGCGGATCTTCGCCTGGGCCCTGCTGGCCGTGGCCGCGCTGATGCTCCTGGACGTCGTGCTGTGAGGCTCAGGCGAGCGACAGGAAGAGCTTCTCCAGCCGGGCCCGCATCTGGTCACTGTTCTCACCGTTCCGCGCGCCCTTCTCGACGTCGGTCAGGCACTGCTGGAGCCCGGTGGCGATGATCGCGAAACCGGCCCGGTCCAGGGCTCGGGAGGCGGCGGCGAGCTGGGTGACCACGTCCTCGCAGTCCCGTCCCTCCTCGATCATCCGGATCACACCGGAGATCTGTCCCTGCGCCCGGCGCAGCCGGTTCAGCACCGACTTCAGCTCGTCACCCGCGAGTTCCAGTTCCACGAAGACTCCTCCATTCATACCCCTAGGGGTATCTTACTCCGCCCCCGCGGGGCACCCCCGAAGAGCAAGGATGACACTCCGTATGAACACCCCCGTCTCCCTCGACGTCGACCAGGCCCACGGCCGCCTCGGCGAGCTGACCGTCATCGACGTCCGCACCCCCGGCGAGTACGCCTCCGGCCATCTGCCGGGCGCCCTGAACGTTCCGCTGGACCGGCTCCGCGGCGCGCTGCCCGTGCTCGGGAACGCCCGCACCGGACTGCTCGTCGTCTGCGCCTCCGGCAACCGCTCGGCGAACGCCTGCGCCCTGCTGGCCGAGCACGGTGTGCCGGCGGCCTCCCTCACCGGCGGTACCGGCGCCTGGGCGGAGCGCGGGCACGAACTGCACCGTCCGGCCACGACCACACGGGCCGGCTGGTCCATGGAACGCCAGGTCCGGTTCACCGCCGGCGCCATCGTCCTCACCGGCCTCGCCCTCGGACTCCTGCACCCCGCCTGGCAGTTGCTCTCCGCGGGTGTCGCGGGCGGCCTGGTCTTCTCGGCACTCACGAACACCTGTGGCATGGCCGCGCTGCTCTCGAAGCTCCCGCACAACCGGCCCCGTCCGGCGGACCTCGACGCCACCCTCGCGGCCCTCGCGGAGCGCGTGTCCTGAAGTCCGCCCGGACCGGGGGCAGTCGGGACCGGCACACCCGGGCCGCCGACGTAGCCTGAGTGCTCCGTCCCGACTCCCGCGAGGAAGCACCGTGAGCCTGACCGAGGCCGAGCCCGAGGTGCCCGCGTGGCGCCTGCTGCTCGGGTACGTACGACCGCACCGCCGGGCCCTGTTCGGGGGCGCGCTGCTCGCGCTCGCGACCGGCGCGACCGGTCTGCTGCTGCCGCTGGTGGCGCGCGGGCTCATCGACGATCTGTCGCACGACCGCCCGATCGGACGGGCCCTGCTCGGCATGGCGGCCCTGGTGGTGACCAACGCGGCCGTGGGAGCGCTGGGTTCGTACGTCCTGCGGCGCACCGCGGAGTCGGTCGTGCTGGGCGCGCGGCGCGCTCTCTCCTCGTATCTGCTGCGGCTGCGCATACCCGCCGTGGACCGCAGCGAGCCCGGCGACCTGATGGCGCGCATCACCTCCGACACGACCCTGCTGCGCGAGGTCACGACCGATTCGCTGGTCGGCCTCGGCACCGGCGGTCTCACCCTCGTCGCGACGGTGGTCATGATGGGCCTGGTCGACCCGGTGCTCCTCGGCGTCACGCTGGGTGTGGTGCTGTGCGCGGGTTCGGTGCTCGGCGTGATCGTGCCACGCATCAACCGGGCGAGCAGACGGGCCCAGGACGCCGTCGGGGTGATGGGGGCCTCGCTGGAGCGGACCCTCGGCGCGCTGCGGACGATCAAGGCGTCGGGCGCCGAGCACCGTGAGGAGCGCAGCGTCCACGAGGCCGCCGAGGAGTCCTGGCGGCAGAGCGTGCGGGCGGCCCGGTGGTCGGCGGCCGCCGGCAACACGGCCGGCCTGGCGATGCAGGTCGCCTTCATCACGGTCCTCGCGGTGGGC
>NZ_JBSFZS010000323.1:0-3238 GCF_053600395.1 Streptomyces sp. NPDC005070
GGCGCACGCCCAGTTCGCCCGCCGGCGGACCGCCGCCCGCGAGGCGACCACCGCCACACTGGCCTCCGGCCGCCTCACTCCCCGTGGGAGCCGCTTCGCCCGGCACATGCTGACCACCTTGGACGCTCTCTGCCGCCTGCCGGTCCCCGCCCCGGCCGTGCGCCACGCGGAATAGGCGTCGCGCACCCACCACGCCGCCTGGTGTCACCACGACGGAGGCGCGCTGCCGAAACGGATGGCGTGAGCAGGCACTGCCGGTCGTGTGGCAACCGGCCGCACGCTCCCATTCGCCACCACGTTGAGGAACTTTGCCTCGTGCTGCCGCCTCAACCGAGAGGATGAGGGATGTCGCGCGACGCGGGAGTGGTGATCATGGGCAGGGCACGGAACGACGCCCCGGCAATCAGTCTGTCCACGATGCAGGCGCAGGCCCCTGATCTGGTGAACCTGTACAAAGCGGCTGGGTCCAGCGTGCGCGCGCAGGGTCTCGAAGGGGTGCGTGCCGCCGTGTATCTCGTCCTGGACCGCTCCGGCTCGATGCGGCCCTACTACAAGGACGGCACGATGCAGCATCTCGGTGAGCAGGTGCTCTCCTTGTCCGCGCACCTCGATGACGACGGCACGGTGCCGGTGGTGTTCTTCTCCACCGACGTCGACGGAGCCACCGACCTCAGGCTGGGAGGTCATCGTGGCCGCATCAACAAGCTGCACGAGAACCTCGGTCACATGGGGCGGACGAATTACCACTGGGCCATGGACGATGTCGTCGACCACTACCTGGCCTCCGGCAGCGACGCCCCTGCTCTGGTGATCTTCCAGACCGACGGAGGGCCCACAAGTAAGTTCGCCGCCGAACGATACCTCTGCAAGGCCGCCCGCCTGCCGTTGTTCTGGCAGTTCGTCGGGTTCGGCGACCCCGACGACAACGAGTTCGCCTTTCTCCGCCGTCTCGACACCCTGGCCGTTCCCGGACATCGCATCGTCGACAACGCAGGCTTCTTCCACGCGGTCCGCGATCCGCGCAAAGTACGCGACCATCTCCTCTACGACCGACTTCTGCAGGAGTTCCCCAGCTGGCTCTCGTCGGCTCGCACGGCCCAGGTCCTGTGACGCGGGCCAAGGCCCCTGGCGAACCAGCAATCGAGTCGACGGAGATTCCCCCACGAATTTCTGGCTCGCGTCACTGGTTCAGACACTCCAAGAACGGCCGCTCGGTACGGAGCCGAGGGCCGAGTTCCTGCTCCTGACGCGCCCAGGGAGCGGCGTCGGACCAAGGGGAACCGGGTTCTCCCGGCCTCGCGCGCTACGCGGTCCCGGATTCATGGGTGATCGCCAGCAGTGCCATGTCGTCGGTCCTCCGGCCGGCGGTGTGCTGGTGCACGTCGGCCAGCAGGGCGTCCAGGAGCGCGTCCGGACGGCCGTACCGCGTCAGGTGGGACTTGCCGGCCGGCTCGTAGAACTCGCCCTTCGCGTCCCGGGCCTCCGTGAGTCCGTCGGTGTAGAGCAGCAGAGTGGCGCCCTCGGGGAACGTCACCGTGTCGACGTGTTCCGGACCGGCGGCGAGAGCGGTCAGGCCCAGGGGCAACGCCGGCCGGCTGGGTTCGACATACCGCACGGCATCCGGCAGGAACAGCATGGGTGCCGGGTGACCGCGGTTGACCAGGCGGACCTGGTTCCCGTGCCGGGGGAACTCCGCGACCACGCTCGTGATGAACCCTTCGAGTTCGGTCACGCCCCCCGACTGCTCGATTTCGAGGACGACGGCTCGCTCCAGCCGCTCCACGAGCGCGATGAGGCTGGGCTCTTGCAGGGCCGCCTCACGAAAGGTGCCGATGCTGTCCGCGACGGCCCTGACCGCGTTCAGACCCTTGCCGCGCACGTCGCCGATCACGCAGCGCACACCGAACGGCGTGTCGACCACCGCGTAGAGGTCTCCGCCGATCTGCGCGTCCGACTGCGCGGCCTCATAACGGGCGGCGAACCGCAGTGGCCCGCTCGCCTCCGGCGGGTCGCGCAGGACGGCCCGCTGGACGGTGGCGGCGATGTCACGGGCCGAACGGAGCTGCGTGTGCAGGTGATGGAGAAGGCGATTGAGGAACACCGAGATCACGGCCACCGTCGCGACCATGGACAGCTCGCTGAACTCGGCAGCGGTTCCGTGGAAGCCGAAGTACCCGAACATGGCCAGGTCGAGGAGGAACGCAGCCACCCCGGTGACGATGGTTCCGCGCAGGGACAGCAAAGGAGCGGCCGTGAGGACCGAGGCCGCGTAGAGAGCCGCGGCGCTGACAGTGGGCGGAGTGGCGAAATCGATCACCACGGCCGCGCCCAGCAGAACCGCCGGCAGCAGGGGCCTCCACCTTCCCAGCCGCTGCCACACCGTCAGCCCGGCCACGCGCTGCTCCAGACGTCGACTGATCTCCCGGCCGGCTCAGGCTATGGGCTGCCCGTCCGCCCCGCTGTCCCATCGCCCTCCGGCTCGCACACGACGTGACGGCTATGACCCGAACGCCGCACACCGGAGCGACACACAGCGGGCGATCCGGCGCCGAGTGCCGCCCGCACGGGGCCATAGCACGCGGACCGCTGATCGCCCGGCAACTCCCGACTTCGCGCCCCGTGGGGTTCCCGCGGCCTGGATAGTTCGGTACCCGGTACAGAGGAAGAGGGGATCCGGTGGCTCGTCGCGCCGACACGTCCTGCCTGGGCATGGCCGTCAAGGGCTATGTGCTGCTGAACCTGTGGATGATCGTCGGCTACGCCCTGGCGCTGCCGGTGACTCTGCCCGACCTGATGGCGTCTCAGGATCCTGGGCTGCACGTCCGGGGCCCGGTGCAGTACGCGGTCGTCTACGGCGTACCCGTCGTTGCCGCCGCGGGCGTGGCCCTGTTCGCGAGCCGTCGAGGGTCCGTCGCGCGATGGGTCGTCCTCGCCCGCGCGGCAGTGGTGCTCGTGCTCGGCCAGATCGCCGTCCACGGGGCCGCGGCCCGGTTCGATGCGCCGGAGTGGAGTGCGCGCGCGATGGCGCAGTGCGGTGCGGCGGGTCTGACCGCGTATCTGTGTCTGGTGGTGGTGCGCCGGTGGGACAACGGTGGTCTCGCTTCGGGAAGCCGTCGTCCGGGTCCGGGCGAGATCTGGCATGCGGCGGTTCCGTTCCGGGACACGGTGGGTGGTAAGGAACGCTATTGCGTGGTCATGGGGAACCGGCGCCATTATGCGGAGGTTCTCAAGATCACCA
>NZ_JBSFZS010000324.1:0-3227 GCF_053600395.1 Streptomyces sp. NPDC005070
ACCGCGGGAGCGACCTGGTCCACGGTGCGCTCGGCGGCGGTCGGCACGCTGGTGGGCGCGCTGGTCGCCGGAGTGCTGATCTACGAGGCCGGCGGCCATGTCGAGGTGTACGCCGCCGTGCTGGTGCCGGCCATGTTCGTGGCGTTCTCGGTGGGACCGATCGCGGGACCGGCCTGGGCGCAGGGCCTGTTCACCCTGGTCGTGTCCGCTGCCTTCAGCCAGCTCGCCACGGCCGACTGGCGGCTGGCGGAGACGCGGCTGCTCGACGTCCTGGCGGGCTGCACGATCGGGCTGGTGTGCGGCGTGCTCGCCTGGCCCGCCGGAGCCCACGCCGAGGTGCGGCGCGGTGTGGCGGACGTGCTGCGTTCCGCTGGGCCCTTGGTGCGGGACACCGTGTCCGCCGTGGTCCACGCGTCCGGCCCCTCCGGCGCGTCCGGCCCCTCCGGCGATCCGCGGCGCCGCGCCGCCGAGGAGGCTCTACGGCTGACCCGGCACCGGCTCCGTATCGCCGAGGGCGCCTACGCGCAGTACCGGACGGAGGGCGGCAGAGGTGCCGTCGACAGCGGACCGGACTGGCATCTGGCGCTCAACTGCGTCTCCCACGCGGTGGTCGGATCGCATTGGCTGCCCCGGCTGGCGTACGGGCCGGCGCCGCCCGAAGCGGTCCGGTGGGCGAACGAGTCGGCGGGGCGACTGGCCGCGGCGATGGACAGCGCGGCGGCCTTCCCGCCCGATGGCGTCCGGGCGGCACCGGTACCCCTTCCGCACGAGGTCGTCTCCGCCGCCCCGCCGCCCGTACTGCCCGAGCTGGTCGACGTCGACACCTGGCTGCGGACCCTCGCGGCGGAGCTGACGGCGATCGGCGGGAGCGGTCCGGAGGGGCCGCCGCCCGCGGTCCGGGGCGACGGGACACGACCGGCCGGCGGCCCCGATGCCACGGCACACGAGGGAGGGTGAGAGAGCCGGACCGCCGGGAGGAGTTCCTCAGGGAGTGCGTCCGATGAACCCGAGCAGGCGCGTCTGTACGTCGGCGCTCTCCGGGACCTCCACCCGTGGCCCGTACTGCCCGCTCTGTCGCAGCACGTCGTCCAGCGGCAGCATGCCGTCGAGCAGGCGGGCGCACCTGGCGGGGTCGAGGCGCTCGTCCTGGCCGCTGGCCCGTGCCAGGTCCCAGGTGTGCATGAAGACGTCGGCGGTGTAGAAGCGGTCGACCGCCCGGTCCAGCGGGACCTCCCCGATGTGAGGGTTCGACAGGACCTTGTGCGCCGTCGCCGGGTCGTCGAGCAGTGCCTGCACCCCGTCGCTGTGCACCGTCCAGGCCTTCACCGGGTCGTCGTCCACGGAGGGCCCCTTCGGCAGTTCGACCCCGGCGCCCGACTTCAGGAAGTCGGGGAACCACTCGACCAGATGGCGCACCACATCGCGGGCGACCCACCCCTCGACCGGCGCGGGATGGTCCCAGGCCTCGGGGCGCACTCCGCGCACCCGTTCGGTGAAGTCCCCGGCGATGGTGCGGTACTCGTCGGCTGCGCTTGTCATGATCTGAGGCCTTCCGTCTCGTTTCGTGATCCGGGGTTTCCGCTCGGGCCGCCGCCGAGCAGTTCGTCGAGGCGCTCATGGCCCTCGGTCACACCGCGTCGCATGCCGCTTCTGATCATCGCGTCGCGGGCTTCGACGGACGCCATGAGCGAGGTGGTGGTGACCCGGGTCCGGCCGCCGAGGTCCTGGAAGAGGGTGGTCTCCAGGCTGACGCCGTCCGGGAAGCCGTCGTAGGCGAAGGTCTGCACGATGCGCTCGTCGCGGCGCACCTCGTGGAACACCCCGCGGAAGCCGTACTCCGTGCCGTCGTCCTCGCGGTGCACATAGCGGTACGAGCCACCGGTGCGCGCCTCGTACACGTCGATGCGCATGGTCAGCCGGCGCGGGCCGAGCCACCGCACGACGAGATCGGGATCGGTGTACGCCCTGAACACACGCTCCGGAGGGGCGTCGAACTCGCGGGTGATGAGGATGGTGGGCAGCGCCGGGTCGGCCTCGATCCGGGTCTCGCGCCGGTCGCCGCGGTGCGCGGTGCTCACGATGCCGCCTTCTTCCCCGAGGTGTCTTCTCCTGGCTGGTCCGCCATCTGTCCGAGGACGGCGTCGAGCCGGCGGAAGCGGTCCTCCGCCTCGCGGCGGTAGCGTTCGATCCATCGCGTCATCAGGTCGAGGACCTCGCCTTCGAGATGGCAGGGCCGACGCTGGGCGTCCCTGCTGCGGCTGACCAGACCGGCGTCCTCCAGCACTCTGATGTGCTTGGACACGGCCTGGACCGTCACGTCGTACGGCTCGGCCAGTTCGTTGACCGTGGCGTCCGCCGTGGCCAGCCTGGCCACGATGTCACGCCGCGTCGGGTCGGCCAGGGCCGAGAACACACGGGACAGCCGGTCGTCGGGCACCTCTCACCTCACGTAATCAACCAGTTGGTTGAATAACCGTACGACAGGCCGACGGCTTAGTCAACCAACTGGTTGAGTAAGCCGTGCCGAGTAGGCCGTGCTGGGCAAGGCGTGCTGAGAGCGAGGCGTGGCGAGCAAGGCGTGCCGGTCCGCTCCTCGCGACCGCCTCCGACCGCGCTTCACCTGGGTGTCAGTCCTTCGCGGGTGCCGGCTCCAGGACCGCGAACGCGACGGGCCCGACCGCGAGCGTGCCGTCGGTCAGCGGGCGGCAGCGGATTCCGCCGCCGTCGCGCAGCGCCCGTCGCGCGCCGGGGCCGAGCGTGGTGTCCATCCAGGCGCAGGGCCGGGCGGCACTGTGTACGGCGAGGACCACCGGCCCGGTGCCGCAGTCCAGGGAGATCGTCGCGCCGACCAGGGAGTCGATGTCCACCCCGCGGAGCAGGACGTTGCGCCGGGTCAGCCGGAGGTCCGCCTCCGTGGCCCGTCCCGGCGGAAAGCGCTCGGCGGCCATGAGGGTGATCGACGCGTTGCGATGGGCCGGACGGTTGAAGTAACGGTCGCCGACGATCCCGAGTCCGGCGCGCACCTGGGCGGTCGTCACCAGGTCCGCGTCGGGCAGCGGGGGCACTCCGTCGCCCGGGCGGCCCTCGAACCGGTGCCCGGGCGAGACCAGTAGCTGAAGGATTTCCACTTCCACACGCGCCATCTCATCGAGCCTAGGGCCTGTCTGACAACTCGCGTCGTCGCCCGAAGGGCGGCCCGGCGGCGTCATGGGGGTCCCCCCTGCTCG
>NZ_JBSFZS010000325.1:0-3217 GCF_053600395.1 Streptomyces sp. NPDC005070
GGGTCGACCCCGTCGGCTGGCTCACCTCACCGCACTGGGCGCTGACCTCGGTCGTCGTCGCCAACATCTGGATCCGCGGGCGCGGTCGTACATCGCCCGGAACGTCTCCGGGTCCGACGCGCTCAGCCGGGAGAACACCTCGTGCGCCTCTTGGGCCGCAGCGCGCAAACGGGCGGTGTCCGAGCGCTCCGCCCACCACGCTGGCCGGGGCACGGGTGGAACGTCCACGCCCCTACCTGGGTCCGGTTCCGCGTCGGCGCCGGCCGTGGTGAGAGCCCGGATACTGTGCACGCCTTCGTAGAGGGCAGCCCAGCGGCGTTGCGCCGCGTGGTCCGCGAACAGGAATAGGGTGTCGGCCGGGGGGTCACCGGGGACAGTCCACACTCCCCTGCCAGTCCGGGCCAGTTCGCCGAGGTACGTACGGGAAGCGGATAGCCGGGCCGCTGTCTCAGCGTCCCCTCGGTTCGCCGCCGAGGTCGCAGCAAGGTCGAAGACGAGAGGCGCGTCGCTCTCGGAGCAGTCATTGCCCATGGCCGCACGGCAGTGGGCCTCCTCGCAGAGAGCCTCCGCCCAGTCCGCCGCGGCGTACCGCATTCGCCGGTCGGTCTCGGGATGCCGGTTGACGACAGCCAGGATGCCCTTGGCAGCGACCCAATCGGTGACGCCCGTGAACCGGCCGGCCATGTCGAAGGCCTCACAGGCGGGTTCCAGCCGGTCGTGCCGTAGGAACGTGCGCCCGAGGGAGATGAGGAGGTAAGGCATCACGCCAGGCTTAAGAGGGCTGAGCTGATGCCTGCTCAGCATCGAGGTGAGCCGTTTGGTGGCGCGGTCCAGGTCGTCGAAGGGCGCCTCCAGCACCAGATGGACTTCGGCCGCGGACAGGCGTACCAGCCGGTCCACCGTCTTGTCGCGCTGCACGGTGCTCTGCGCGCGGCGCAGTGCATCTGCTGCCGCTTCCCTCTGGCCCAAGGCCAGCAGGGCGCGGGCCAGCAGGGCCAGTGCCCGGGCGGTCAGAGCGGCGTCCGGGCCGATGGGTCGCTTACCGGCGCCGCGGACGGCCGCGCGCGCCAGGCTGCGGGCGATCTGCGGGCAGCGCGCGGCCAGTGCCGCCTCCGCCGCTCGTGCGTGCAGTACGCGGTCGCAAAAGCCGGATCTTGGATGGTCAGCCAGTGCGCGGAGGTACGCGTCGAGCGCCTGCGTGGGCCGTCCCGTCGTGAGTGCCGCGTCGGCGGCTCCGACGGCGTCACCCGCTCCGTGCGCACAGCGCAGCCGCGGTGTGAGGGCCACGGTCGGGCCTGAGGGGCGCGGCTGGTTGGAGTCCATTGCCATCGTCAGACCCCCACTCCGGTATAGACGAACGCCTGCCAAAGAAACGGTCGGCCTTGCCCAGTGCGGCGCCACCGCTCCAGTTCAGCGAGCTGGACCTCGCGCAGCGCGTCGGCGGGGTTCTCGCCGTTTACGAGCCGTTCGGCGAGACGGTGGGCGATGTCGTTGAGTTGCCGCACCGGATACACCGGGTAAAGCGTGCAGATGGCGTGTTCGGTGCCCGCCAGCATCAATGCTGAGCCAAAGCCGAGCCACTCGCTGGTCGGGGTGCGGACCGTGCCGGCGACCACGGTGTCATGTCCGAGGCTGCCGCACCCGACGGCGAGGACCCGCTCGGGAAGCGGGAACGGGTTCTCGCGACCATCCCGGTCCGCGGCGGCAAGCATCTCAGCGATGGACAGATGGCCGTGGCCGTCGCCCTCCGGCGCCAGTCGCAGACCGCTGCGGGTCGGGTTCTCGCCGACGTCTATGTGCCCCGCGAGGTAGAGGAGCCAATGCCGGTCGCCGTCGAGCGCACGCAGGGCCTCCGACAGCCGCTTCTTCGGCAGCGGGCCGCCGAGGGACTGGTGGGCAGTCGGCGGGCACTTCAGGCGGACGGCGGCCTCCTGGTCACCGTCCGGGGCAATCACCGCGAGGCGCAGATCGTACGTCCCCGCTGTCTCGTCGGGTTGCGACCGGCGCTGTCCGATCACCGACCAGGCCGGGACGTGCAACACCCGGGCCACATCCACCACCCGCCGGTCAGTCCCGGGCTCCAAGGGCAGGGCGGGCAGACCCTCTTGATCGCCATCGGCCGTCTCGGCGGCGACTCACGCCCCTGGCTCACCGACCCGCATACGGGCGTACGCATCTGCGCGGCCCTCGCGCCCGGCCTCACCGGCGACGACACGGCGGAGCGGATACGACGCGAACTGGCAGGCTCGCCGAGCGCGTTCGTCGAGTCCTTCGGCGACATGGCTCCGCCACTTCAGTTCCAGTTCAAGCCGTACCAGGACCTGCTCATGCCCGCGGCCGAGCGGTGAGGCGTCGCAGGGAGGCTTGGGCGGGCGGCCCCCAACCGGGCTTGCCCCCGGGGAGTCCACGAACGCCCGCGTCCGCGATGTGGAGGCAGGCGAGAGCCCGCAGCACCGCCCAGCCACGGGCACGGCGAAGGGTCGCGGGGTCCGGGCCCGGTTCGTAGGCCTCGTGGAAGCGGTCGACGACTCCGTCCGGCAGCAGGATCCACGCGGCGGCGAGGTCGAAGGCAGGGTCGCCCGCGAAGAGGTCACCGAAGTCGATGACACCGGAGAAGGCGCCGTTCGCCGTCAGGATGTTGGCCGGGTGCAGGTCGCCGTGGAGCCAGAGACGCGGTCCGGCCCAGTCGGGTGCGGCGGCCGCGTCCTCCCAGACCGCGCGGACGGCGGCCGGGTCGTGGATCAGCCCGAGTGCGGTGGCGGAGGCGAGCGCCCTGGCGAAGGACTCCGCGGTGTCGGCCAGTGGGCCCCCGCGGTCCCGGCCCGTCGGAGCGTCGTCGGGAGCGGGCCGATGCAGGGCGGTCAGGAAGGCGGCCAGGGCGACGGCCGCCTCCGCGGGGCGTGTCGCGGGGGCGCGGTCGGCGGGCTCGCCCGGCACCCAGGTGGTGACCAGCCAGGGCCGGGGAAACCGTTCGCCGGGCTCGCCGAGGTGCTGGGGGACGGGCACCCGCAGCGGAAGGCGCGGGGCCAGGAGGGGCACCCAGGCGTGCTCCTTGCGCAGCAGCGCGTCCGCGGACTCTGTCGCCCAGGGCAGCCGGACGGCGAGGTCGTCACCGAGCCGCCACACCTGATTGTCCCAGCCGAGCGCTCCGAGCTTCAGAGGCAGGCCCGCCAGATCGGAGCGCTGCTCGCGCAGCAGCTCACGGATCAAGTCCCCT
>NZ_JBSFZS010000326.1:0-3209 GCF_053600395.1 Streptomyces sp. NPDC005070
AACATCTACGGCGTCCTCAACGGCAGCGACAAGGCCCTGTGGTGGGACCTGAGGGACGGCAAGCTCGTCAACCGGATCGAGACCGTCACCACGCCCTCGACGGTGACCGCGAGGTCGAGACTGTGGGCGAGGGAGACGATCCCCTCGACGATCTTCAGGTCGACCGGGTCCGCCGGGAACTGCTGCATCCCCTGGGTGAAGGAGCGGTCCAGCTTGAGGATGCTGACCGGCAGCCGGCGCAGGTTGGCCAGGTTCGAGTAACCGGTGCCGAAGTCGTCGAGCGCGATGTCGACGCCCATCTCGGCGAGCCTGCGCAGCGGCTTGAGCAGGTCGTCGTCGGCGCCGATCAGCGCGGACTCGGTGACCTCCAGGCACAGCGCCCGGGCGTCGAGGCCCTCACGCTCCAGGATGTCGACGGTGTCCTGGACCAGGCCCGGATGAGTGAGCTGACACGGCGAGAGATTGACGTTGACGCGCAGCGGGCCCGAGTCGGTGTGCCGTTCCTGCCAGCTACGGGCCTGACGCACCGACTGCTCCAGGACCCAGCGGCCGAGCGGCACGATCAGTCCGGTGTGCTCGGCGAGCGGGATGAAGCGGTCGGGTCCGAGGACGCCGTGCTGCGGGTGCAGCCAGCGCACCAGCGCCTCCGCGCCCCGCACGCTGCCGTCGCCGAGGTGCACCAGCGGCTGGTACTCGATGAAGAACTCGCCCCGGTCCAGGGCGGCGGGCAGCGCGGTGGTGAGTCCGTTGCGGGTGATGGCCCGCGCGTCGGCCTCGGGGTCGGCCAGCTCGAAGCGGTTGCCGCCCGCGGACTTGGCCCGGTACATCGTGATGTCGGCGCTGCGCAGCACCTCGGCGGCACCGCGCTCCCCGGCCGGGCCCTCGACGACGCCGACGCTGCCGCGCACGGTCAGGTCACGGCCGTCGATGCTGATCGGGGTGACGAGCGCGTTCATGATGCGCCCGGCCAGTTCGTCGACCTCGCGCTCGGTGTGCGGGCCGGTGGTCAGGGCCACGAACTCGTCGCCGCCGAGCCGGGCGACCATCTCGCCGGGGGCGGTCGCGCAGGACTGGAGGCGGTCGGCGACCTCGACGAGCAGCCGGTCGCCGGCCGCGTGCCCGAGGCTGTCGTTGATGGTCTTGAAGCCGTCGAGGTCGAGGTAGCAGAGCCCGAAGCGCTGTCCCTCCCCCGCGGCCAGCGCCTTCTCCAGGCGCTCGAAGAACAGGGTCCGGTTGGGCAGTCCGGTCAGCGCGTCGTGGGTCGCCTCGTAGCGCAGCCGCAGATTGAGCAGCCGCCGCTCGGTGGTGTCCTCCATCAGCGCGAGCTGGTACTGGGGCTGGCCGTCCGCGTCGCGGAGCAGGGAGACCGTCAGATTGGTCCACAGGGCGGTGCCGTCGGGGCGGTAGAACGCCTTCTCCACGTGGTAGTGCTCGCGCTCGCCGCGCACCAGCTCCTCGTACAGCCGCCACACCTGGGGAGCGTCCTCGGCGTGTGTCCACTCCGGGACCTTGCGGCCGCGCATGGTCTGTTCGGAGCCGCCGAACATCCGCAGCAGGGCTCCGTTGGCCTGGAGGATGTTTCCTTCGAGGTCGGCGATGGCGATGCCTATGGCCGCGCCCTCGAACACCGCGCGGAAGCGGGCCTCGCTGTCGTGCAGTGCCTCGGCGACGGCGCTGCGCGCGGTCAACGCCGCCTGGGAGATGGCCTGTTGTTCGGAGAGGGTCCGCTCACGCAGCGCCTCGGCATACCCGGCGGCCATCGCGTGCTGGAGTCGCGCGGAGCGGGTCCGCAGGGCTTCCTTGGGACCGTCCTCGCCGCAGTAGAGCACCAGGTAGGCGTCGACGCAGTCGAGGGCCCTGCTGAGGGCCTCGGGGTCGGTGCAGTGCGCGGCGACGAGTGCGGCGCCGACGCCGCGCCCCTCGGCCGCCTCGAAGGTCCTGGCCCGCAGGGCCTCGCTCAGCCGCCGCGCGAGCGGCAGCAGTTGTTCCTCGAACTCCGGCCGGGTCAGCGAGGTGGAGGTCACGGGGAAGACCGCGCGGCTCCAGATCGTCGCGAACCGGCGCAGTCTGTCCTCCGGCCCGTCCGGCTCGGCGCTCACGCCGTGCGTCCCACGCCGCCGAACCCGGAGAAGGAATAGGGATCCTCGTCCTCGGACGCCGTGTCGGGCCGCCAGTTCGGCATCAGCACCAGTCCGGGTTCCACCATGTCGTACCCCTCGAAGAACCGCGCGATCTCGTCGCGCGTGCGCATGATCAGCGGGTTGCGGATGTCCTTGTAGACGTCGACCGTGCCCTCGGCCTGCTCCCGCAGGAACGGAATGCCCTCGAACGAGGCGTGCGTGACGACGAGCATGCTTCCCGGCGCGAGGGCGTCGCGCAGTTCGGCCACCGCCCGGTACGGGTCGTCCGCGTCTTCCACGAAGTGAAGTATGGCAACGAGAAGCAGTGCGACCGGCCGGTTCAGGTCGATCAGCCGCTGAACCGGGTGGCTCAGCAGGATTTCCTGAGGCTTGAGCAGGTCCGCGGCGACGACGGCCGCGTCCTCGTTGTCCCGCAGGACGACCTCGCTGTGTGCGACGGCAACCGGGTCGTGGTCGACGTAGACGACCCGCGCGCCGGGCCGGGCGGCCTGGGCGATCTCGTGGACGTTGCCGAACGTCGGAATGCCGGAGCCGATGTCGAGGAACTGATCGATGCCCTCGTCGACGGCGTGGCGGACGGCCCGGCGCATGAACGCCCGGTTCGCCTGCATGATCTTGGGAAGTCCCGGCATGAACTCCATCGCCTTGCGCGCCGCTTCCCGGTCGACCTCGAAGTTGTGCGAACCGCCCAGGTAGTAGTCGTATATCCGGGACACGCTCGGCAGTGAGATGTCAATGCTGCGAGGGGCCCAGGCGGGACGCTCCATCTATCTCTCCAAGGCGTAGGCGACGGCATGGACGATCCGGTGTTCGAGCAGAGGCTACTGATCGCCCGCCAAAGGAGCGAGTCAAACCGGAAATTGACCGTCCGTTCCCGGTCACTGCCCCAGGCACGTGCCGAATTGGCATCTGCGAACGTATACCGCGCACGCCACTCACCGCCCCCGCGAAATCCCTCCGAAGCGTTCCAAAAAGCTCCGCGGAGTCACGAAGCGTGGCCAAGTCTCCCGCCGGGCCGGGGCAGTTCCAGTGCGGCGACGACACCCAGGCCCCAGAGCTGTGCCTGGT
>NZ_JBSFZS010000327.1:0-3204 GCF_053600395.1 Streptomyces sp. NPDC005070
GCCACGCGGCCTGCTACCAGGAGGACGTCGCCCCCGCGCTCGCGGAGGAGGGCGTCCACCTCGTCCGCAGGAGCGAGCTGACCGAGAAGGAGCAGCCGGATCGTGCCGCGCATGCTGCGGGACGTCCACGAACGCGACCTGTCCGTCGAGGTGCTGGGGCGCCCACTGCCCGCGCCGCTCGCGCTCGCGCCGATCGGCGTGCTGTCGATCATGCATCCGGACGCGGAGTGCGCCGCGGCACGGGCCGCCGCCGCGCAGGGTGTCCCGTACATCCTGTCCTCCGCCTCCAGCACCCCCCTGGAGCAGGTCGCCGAGGCCATGGGCGACGGCGAGCGCTGGTTCCAGCTCTACTGGGCGAAGGACCGCGAGGTCACCCGCAGCTTCCTGGACCGGGCGAAGGCGGCCGGGTTCACGGCGCTGTTCGTCACGCTCGACACCCCGCTGCTGGCGTGGCGCCCGCGTGACCTCGACCAGGCGTACCTGCCGTTCCTGCACGGCGTGGGCACCGCCAACTACTTCTCGGACCCGGCGTTCCAGGCCGGTCTGGCCAAGCCGGTGCACGAGGACCCGAACGCGGCGGTGATGCACTTCGTGAGCATGTTCGCGGACCCCGGCAAGACCTGGCCGGACCTGGCCTTCCTGCGGGAGAACTGGGACGGGCCGATCGTCCTCAAGGGCATCCTGCACCCGGACGACGCCCGGAAGGCCGCCGAGGCCGGGATGGACGGCGTGGTGGTCTCCAACCACGGCGGCCGGCAGGTGGCCGGGTCCGTCGCGGCCGCCGACGCGCTGCCCCGCGTGGCGGCGGCGGTGGGCGACCGGCTCACCGTGCTCTTCGACAGCGGCATCCGCACCGGCGACGACGTCTTCAAGGCGCTCGCCCTCGGGGCGCGGGCGGTGCTCGTCGGACGTCCCTACGCCTACGGTCTCGGCCTCGACGGTCAGGCGGGCGTCGAGCACGTCGTCCGCTGTCTGCTCGCCGAGTTCGATCTGACCCTCGCCCTGTCCGGACACGCCCGCCCTGCCTCGCTCGGCCCCGACGACCTCATCGAGGAGACCGCATGACCGTCACCAAGAACGTGCTCGCCGTCGTCGCTCCGCACGTGGGCGGCCGTACGGCGGGAGCGGCGCTCGCCACCCTCTTCCCGGGGCAGGCCCGCGTCACCGTCGTGGAGGCCACCGACGAGGACCCCGCCGCGCTGCGCGAGGCGCATGTCGTCGTCACCGGCCTCGGACCGGTGACCGCCGGGCACATCGCCGCCGCACCGGACCTGGAGCTGATCCAGTGCGCGAGTCACGGCTTCGACTACGTCGACCTGGACGCGGCCCGCGAGCGGGGCGTGCCCGTGTGCAACATCGGTTCCAGCGGGGCCGAGAAGCAGAACGTGGCCGAGCAGACCTTCGCCCTCATGCTCGCCCTGGCCAAGCAACTGGTGCCCGCCCACACGGCGTTGACCGAGGCGGACTGGGCGCTGCCCCGGCTGCAGCAGTCGATCACGGAGCTGTCCGGCAAGACGCTCGGCATCGTGGGACTCGGCCACATCGGCGAGGAGGTCGCGCGGCGCGCGGTCGCGTTCGACATGAGCATCGTGTACGCCGGTCCCACGCGCGCGTCCGCCGAGACGGAGAACCGGCTCGGCGCCCGCCATGTCGAACTGGAGGAACTGCTGCGCGTGTCGGACTACGTGAGCCTGCACGCGCCGCTGACCGACGCGACGCGTCATCTCCTGAACGCCGAACGGCTCGCGCTGCTCAAGCCGACCGCGTTCGTCGTCAACACCTCGCGGGGCGCCCTGATCGACCAGGACGCCCTCGCGGACGCGCTGCACGCGGGCGCCCTCGCCGGAGCGGGCCTGGACGTCTTCGACCCCGAACCGCCCACCCCGGCCCTGCGGTTGCTCAAGGCGCCGAACGTCGTGCTCTCCCCGCACGTCGCCGGCGTCACCCGCGAGACACTCGTACGGATAGCCGTGGCCGCGGTCCAGAACGCCGCGGACTTCATCGCGGGCAAGCCGCCCCAGGACGTCGTCTCGTAACCGGTCACGGCGGACTCGGCGCCCGTCTAAGGGCGTTCGGTCCGCCAGCGCTGGATGTCGGAGTAGTCGCGGACCTTGACCACGATGTCGGCGCCGGGGTCCGTGGACGCGGGTGCGACGGCCAGTCCGTCGCGCCCGCGGGACAGCAACTCGCCCTCGTCGGTGAGGTCGTAGCGCAGGTCCTCGCGCCGCTCCGCGTCCTCGACGGCACAGCGGCCGAGCACGAGGACGCCGTCGTCCGCCTGCGCGTCGAGGCAGAGCCCGGGACTGGCGACGCTGTGCAGCAGTCCCTCCTTCTCGTACACCCACTGCTGGGTCCAGGCGGACGAGCACACGTCCAGCGTGGCCTCGGCGCCCTCGACGGCCTTGGCGTCGCGTACGTCGAGGCACAGGTCGGCGTCCACGTTGCGCAGCCGGGTCCGCTCACCCTTCGCGGCGACTCCGGCCGCGGTGGACGGCGTCGACATCACGGGCGGGACCTGCGAACCCTGGGTCGGCGACAGGGTCCGGCTGCTGCTGGCCCCGATGGCGGCGGCGGAGTCGGTGCCGCCCTCCTCGTTCGGCCACAGGCTCACCGCGAGGACGGTCGCCACGAGGGCGGCCGACAGTCCGGCCCCGGTGACCAGGACCTGCTGGGACCCCTCCGCCGACCTCGCGGCCCTGCGTCCCGTCGACGAGGACAGGGGCTGCGCACGCCGGCGTCCGCCGGAGCGCCCGCCGTCCCGCGGGCTCACACCGGCTTCGGAGCGTCCTTCGGCACCAACGTCTCCGCCCGCGCCGGAGCGCCCTTCGGCCGCGAGGCGGCCGCCCCTGCCGGAACGTCCCTCGGCTTCGACGCCTCCGCCCGCACCGGAGAAGTCCTCGCCTCCGAGGCCTCCGCCCGCACCGAAGCGCCCCTCGGTACCGGGTCCCGCACCCGTGTCGAAGCGTCCGTCGGCACCGACGCCTCCGCCCGCATCGGAGAAGTCCTCGCCTCCGAAGCCTCCGCCCGCGCCGAAGCCTCCCTCGACACCGGGTCCCGCGCCCCTGTCGGAGCGTCCCTCGGCACCGAGGCCTCCGCCCGTGCCGAAGCGCCCCTCGGCGTCGCGGCGTCCGGCCGTGCCGGAGCGTCCACGGCCTGTCGGGGGCTCGCCGCTCTCCGCGCGCTCCGGAGACGGCCTACGCGCGG
>NZ_JBSFZS010000328.1:0-3139 GCF_053600395.1 Streptomyces sp. NPDC005070
CAGGCGAGTGCGGTCCATCGAGGGCTCCTCTGTCGGTCGACCCGGTCGCCCCGGTCGCTGTGCTCGGGCCGCATCCCGCCGTGACGAGCGCGCTCATCGGCCCCCGGACACCGGACCATCTGCGCACCCAGCTCGCCGCCGCGGACACCGTGCTCTCCGCGGACGTGCTGGACGCGATCGACGCCGTCGTGTCCCCGGGGACCGACCTGGCTCCGCACGAGAAGTTCGACACCCCGCCCGCCCTGCTCGACCCGGCGCTGCGCCGCCGCTGACGGCCCCGGAACGGGCCTGACGACCCCGCCCGGGTCAGAGTTCCGGAGCGGGGCCGCCAGGAGTCCGTGGGTGGAACGGGCCGTGCCGGCCGGTGTGTGCTTCGATCAGGCGGTGATCAGCCGGTGTACGCCTCGATCTCGGACAACTGCCCGGCGGGCCAGCCGGTATTGCCCGTGACGAGCACGCGCAGGTAGCGGGTGGGGGAGCCGGACAGCGTGAGGGTCGTGGTGTTTCCGCTCGACGGGTCGAAGGTGTATCCCGCCGACGGCTTCAGGGTGGTGAACGTGGTGCCGTCGGTGCTGCCCTGGATGCTCAGCGTCTGGGTGCGCGTGGCCCACGCGGTTGCCGGCGGCAGCTTGAGGACGACGCGCTTGACCGCCTTGGCGGCGCCCAGGTCGACGGTGACGGACTGCGGGAAGGCGTTGTTGGCGCTCTCCCAGTAGCTGTTCGCGTTGCCGTCCACGGCGTTGGCGGCGGGGTAGACGTCCGTGTGGCTCGACTCGGCGACCGGCCGGTTCTTCGCGAGGTTCACGGTGGGGTCGGTGGGCGGGTCGGTCGGCGGGTCGGTCGGGGGCGGGGTGCCGCCGCCGGGTACTCCGCCGTTGGTCCACTTCGGGTCCGGCCAGGTGCCCGTGCAGGCCGGCGGATCGGCGTACCAGCCGCTGTTGCCCGTACCCCGGGTGATCTGGAAGCCGGAGCCTACGCAGTTGTGGATGGGATTGGACTGGGCGATGTTCGTGGCTGTGACGTTGCTGAAGGAGGCCGTGCCCGGCGCCTGGATCTGGAGGGCGTAGGTCCCGGCACCGTCGATCCGCACATGGTCGAAGTGCAGCCCGTTGGTCGCTCCCTCGATGTTCATGATCGCGGCGTAGGAGCTGTCGAGGATCTCGCTGTCGGTGACGTCGACGGTCGCGTTCAGAGGTTCGTTGAGTCCGCTGAACCAGACCGCACCGACCCCGAACTGCCAGTTGTAGTCGTTGTTCCCGGCCCGTATGAGCGTGTTGCGCGCGGCGGTGATCGTGCCGGACACGGCTGTGCCCTGGCCGGAGTTGACCCCGGGATAGCGGTTCGCGACGTGCAGGCCACCGCCGTTGGTGACGGTGTCGGCCATGACGTTGTCGGAGAGGGTGATGTCCTTGCCGCCGTACGTGACGATGTTGTTCGCGAGGATCGGCAGGACCACCGTGTCGAAGGTGAACTTGTTCCTGACGTTCGGAACGCTCTCCGCCCACATCGCGAGGCCGTCGTCACCGGTGTTCCGTACGAAGGTGTTCGTGACGGTGGAGTTGGTGACACCCATGTGGAAGTTCACGCCGTCCGCGGTCTGGTCCAGGATGCGGCTGTTCTTGATGGTGAAGTTGTTCATCGGCCCGTCCATCCAGGCCCCGCATTTGGTGTGCTGCATCCACACGTTGTCGACCGTGGAGTCGGACAGCGCGCCGCCGATGGCGTTGACCTGGTCGTCGTCCACGCGCTCGCGGATGTCGCCGATGATGGCGAAGTCCTTGAGGGTGACGTTCTTGCTGCCGCCCTGACCGGCGTACTTGCCGTAGACGCCGACGGCCTTCGACCGGTTCACCGGGTCGCGGCCGGTGAGGACGCTGTACCAGGGGCCCGCGCCGGCGAGCGTCACCTGGTCGACGACGATGTGATCGCGGACCTGGAAGGTGCCCTGCGGGATGTACACGGTCCTGCCCTGCGCCTTGCCCGCGTCGACCGCGGCCTGGATCTTGGCGGTGGAGTCCGCGGCGCCGGTCGGGTCCGCGCCGAAGTCGCCGACCACGTCGAGGGCTCCGGACGGCTTCCCGATCGGCGCGCCCACCTGCTCGAAGTCGGCGAGGTCGATGGTGAACGAGGGTGACGCGCTCGTGGAGGAGACCTGGAGCCGCACCTTGCTGCCTGCCGGCAGCGTGGAGCCGAACGAGGTGCGGGTCTCGTCGTAGAAGTGATGCGGGTTGGTGTCGCCGGGGTTGTTGTTGAAGGGATAACCCCCGTAGTACCAGCCGTACTTGGAGGTCACCGGGACACTCTTGAGCCGGTTGCCGTCGACCCTGAGGTCGAGGCTCGCGTCGCGGCCTGTGCCGGCGGCGTTGTCGGGCAGCGAGTAGCGGAACGACATGGCGTCGGCCGGCGCGGTCAGCGTGAACTCGACGTACTCGCCCGTCGCGTCCAGCGTCACGGCCTGGCGGCCGGACGCCTCGGAGGGGAGATGGCCGTAGAGCCGGTCCGGGCCGATGAGGGTGCCGTTGGTGGCGGCGTACTCGGCCTCCTGTTCCTTGAAGGGGACGGCCGCGCCCCGGCCGGAGATCCCGACGGGGGAAGGGGCGGGCACCCCCGCGGCGGAGGCGTGGGGGGCCAGTGCCACCGCGACGACGGTGCCGGTCGCGGCGAGTGCCAGCGACACGGTCACCGCCGTGCCGCGGCGCGGGAATCTGCGTTGGGGAGAGGGAGTCACAGGATGCGTCCTCAGGGCTCGTGGGGTGAGCGGACGCAAGAAGGCTAGGAGCGAAGGCAAGGGAAGTCCATGAAGGTGCGCAAGATTGATACAGACTCTCGCAATTATTCGACTGGCGTGCGGATGTCGGGGCCCCGTATATCGCCGGCCTATCGAAAACGCGATACGCCACCGCAACCGGCCGTCTCCTTCACTGGGACCATGACCCACGACGCACCCGCAGCACCGCCCCGCCGTACGCGCGGGATCGTGCTTCTCAGCCTGGCGGCCCTCGGTCTGGCGAGCGGCCTGTTCGTCATACGGCGGCCGCTCATGATGTCCGCTCCGAGATGCGTGGCCGGGCACTGGCACGGCTGCTACGACACGTTCAACGGTGTGGTGCTCATGACGCTGGTCGCGCTGCCACTGGCC
>NZ_JBSFZS010000329.1:0-3133 GCF_053600395.1 Streptomyces sp. NPDC005070
CGGGCAACCGGGACAGGGTCTTCACAGAGCGCCGGGCAGGCCTTGCACCTGCATTTCCCCGCAGGAAGCGGGGCGTCTTTCCTTGGACCACCAACGCATCACCAACCGGCGCGACTTCCGCCGTTCAGCTCAAGATCAATCGTAGCAGTGCGGCGCGCCGGGCTCCAGACCTGGGGAAACGATCGTCACAGCGTTGTTAGCCCTGGCGGGGCGTCAGCTCAGTCAGCCGTGCCAGCGGGCGCGGATCGGTGCGCACTCCCCCGATGCCCTCGCCTTCTCCGCCCGGCGTTTCAGGTACGCCTCGCCCGCAGGCGTGAGTTCACCCGATGCGCCTATGTACGTGCTCGGCCCCATCAGGACCACAGGATCGGCGCATGGCGGCGTCACCGGGCGAGTGGCCCACCAGACGAACCCTGCGACCAGCACCACCGCGGCCCCCGTCATGGCGCGCCGACGCGGGGGCCGCTTGCGTGGTGGCCACTCGGTCCAATGGACGATCACGCGCCGAGAGTAGCCCTCGGTGAGAAGCGCAGCCGCCGCAACCGATCATCCCCGTGCGAAGCTTTGCCCCGCGTGCGGGGCAGTCTCCTGCGGGCTGTCCGCCTCGGGTGGTTTTCCACCGCCCGAACGGGATCAGGCGGGCTCAACTGCTGCGGCACCTGGGAAGGGGTTCCTCGCGCAGACCGCGCCGGAGCAGGCAATGACCGGCCAGACCTTGGGCTATCGGTGGTGGGCGCCGTCGTTTGACGGGGGACGCCCTCCCACCAGCCACCTGCCCTGGCCGACAACTGGCAGCCGGCCGTCGGCAGACGCGACGCCTTGACGGCAGCAGCGGTGCTGGACGCCTTGGTGTACCGCGTTGTGGCAGTACGCCTTCCTCATCAACCGTCGGCCGATCGGCGGCGACGGCGTCTGTCAGCCCCGGTGTGTCCACGACGCGCACCCGGCTGCCTGAAGACGGGGACGCCGGCGACGGTGCCGGCGACGGTGAACTGAACAGCGCGGCCACCTGCACGGTCTTGCCGACGGAGCATTCTCCGACGGCCCAGACGGCGATCGCCGTATCGGAGTGCCGGTTCATTTTCCGGCGAAGCGAGTCCAGTTCCTGGCGAAGCAACTCAAGCCGTTCGGCGTCGGAGTGTTCGGGGTTCCCCGCGGCAAGCGGGTGCGCGACCTGCGCCGGAGAACTGGGGAGTCGCTGGTCGTACTGGATCATCGTGCCCCTCCCTCACGAACCGGACGGATGCGCCGGGCGGCCGGAACCGGCCGACGGGCGTCAGAAGAACCGGAGTCGGACCGGGGACTCCTCGTCGGGCTCCCGGACGAAGAGCTCGCCGCCGCGGCTGGCGATCTCCTCCAGGTACGCGTAGACCTGGATGGCGCGGTTGATCGTGTCCGTCTTCGTGTCACCTGACAGGCCGGCGGCGGCTTCCAGGGCCGCGGAGGACCGGGCACTGAGGTTGACCGTGACGCGTTCGGCGGTGGTGGTCTCTCGTCGGCTGGATGCGGTGCTCGCAGTCATCTTCCACGCTTCCTCAATCGTCGCACCGCCGATCCCCGTCGGGCGGTGACGGACCACACTGCGTGCACACGTCGGGCGATCGACACGCCGAAGCAGGCACACCGCGGCCTTTGCCGCGGCTGCCTTCCTCCCCCAGGTCGTGCAATCGGTACCCACGAGCGAACCCCAATTGATCGCCCATGAGCCCGCACCCCCGTAGCTCCCCACCTGTGCCAGTGTGGTGATGCCGGTCCAGTACACTCCTTATCCCCCGTGACGTCAAGTTAAAAACCATCTGTTCGGCGCTTGTTGCGCTGATTATTCGCATGCGGCATTCGGTCGGCACGCTCGGCGAGTGGCGTCCGGCCGCAGAGGCGCGAGGCGGAAGGGCAGCCGTTCCCGGGGCTTCAGGTGACTGCACCGCCCGTGCGCGGATGCGCGTACAGACGGACCGCCACGCGGGAGGCAATCACCCCGAGGGGTACCCGACATGAGGGAAGGCGCCTCCCAACTCGACGCCACTGACGGGAAGTCGGCCGAGACGTCCGCCACCTCCGGCGGCCGCGCATCCCGGATGTCCGGTAACTCCGTTGCGCGGCACGGGAACCGATACGGGGACAGCTTCACGACGGGGCCGCCACGGGAGAACCGGGCTCTGGACGGCACGAGGGTGGCCCCCCATCGGCATCACCTGCAACAGGAGCCACCCAGCCCTCCAACTGGCATATAAACAGCATGCATTGGGCGCATTATCGGCATGCATCATCTGGTCATCCGCCTTACGGCGGTGCTACTTTGTTGCGTAGAGTCGACTCAAGATCACTAAGGGTGGTTGCAGTCGCTCACCGAGACCGCGCACGAACGGCGGTCGCGGCTCTTCCAACATCGACATCGCGATGGATGGCAAGCGCATGACCCACACCAACGGCTCGGCCACCCGCACCACCGACCTGACCAACGAACAGCCCGATGAGGGCCGTGGGGTTCTGATCGACAAAGAGACGGCCTCCGTCGTCATCGACGTCCGGCACCTCAAGGCCGAAGTGCGGCTGGTGACCTCCTCGAAGTCACCCACCGCCCGCAGCATTCCCCTGCTGGCCGTCGGGGTTATCGCGGTCCTCGCGATGACGGCGGTCGGCTCGGTCCTGGCCTCGGCCGGCGCCCCCGCCCCCATCATCGCCGCGACGGCCGGTGGCCTGTTCGTCTTCTCCTTCGCCGCCGGGCTCTATGCGGTCTTCCGCACCCCTCGACGACGGCGCCTGCTGCGACGGCGCCGCCCACGCGCCTGACCCACTGGACGTTCGACCGAGGCTCGATCATTCAGGGCCGGTGGACGTGGCACAAGAAGCTGGCCGGCAGCAGCCAAGCACAACGCAGATGCTCGGCGGGCCCAATGCTGAGCCGCCCGGGTGGCACTGCAGGCGAGCACCTCTCGCGCCCCGGCAAGGGCCGCCGAACGCGACCGCGCCTCATGGTGAACGCCATGACGGGCGGGCCAGAGCGACGGGGACACCAGAGACCGGCGGCCGAGACCGCAGATGACCGCGGAAACCTGGAACATGCGCAGCCGATACCGGCACCGCGGGCTCGGGCGTGAGGCCGTTGCGCCGTGCCGCGCGGACATGCATCGCC
>NZ_JBSFZS010000330.1:0-3131 GCF_053600395.1 Streptomyces sp. NPDC005070
CGGCAACCAGCCGCTCGCCCATGCGCGCCTCACACCTGCATTTCATGGTGAGCGCGCCCGCCCTGCGCACGCTGGTCACCCACATTTTCGTCCGCGGCGACGAACTCCTCGACAAGGACTCCGTGTTCGGGGTCAAGCAGTCGCTCGTCAAGGACTTCCAGGGGCAACCGGTCGGTACAGCGACGCCGGACGGACGCGATCTGGGTGACCGGTCGTGGTCGCGGGTGCGCTTCGACATCGTGCTCGCACCCGACGTCAGCTGACGGTGCCGACTGACGTCATGCGGCGGTGCGCGCTCGTGCCTCCCTCAGTACGTCCATGGCACGCAGGCCGAAACGCTGCTTGAACCGGTGGGAGAAGTGGGCGGCCGAACTGAATCCGCATCGCGCGGACACTTCGGTCACGGTCGTCACTTCTCCCTCCTGCAGCAGTGAACGGGCCCGGTCGAGGCGGCGGTTGAGCAGATACTTCGGAACGCTCGTACCACCCGAGGCGAACACCCGCGAGAGATGACGTTCGCTGATGCCGATGCCCCGGGCAATGCGTGCTGCCGAGAGCCTTACGTCGGTGAGATGGTCATCGATGTACGCCTTCGCGATGGTCAGGTGAACGGCGGACAGTGACGGGGTACGGCCGGTCACCGCCGAGGCGATCAGCTCCAGCAGGACGTTCTCATCCACGCTCTCGGCGGTCTCTCGGCGCAGTGCCTGAACAACGAGGGTGCCGAGGGTTCTGGTCTGCAGTGCGGCGTCGTCGATGACCAGCGGCCGCGGCAGCGACATGGGTCCGCCGAGGTCGTTCCAGACCGTGCGGGGGATCTTGACCGCCAGTTCCTCCAGGCCGTGCGCGAAGCCGCGCATGAAGGGCCTGTCGGCGTCGCAGACCAGCAATTGTCCCGCGTGCAGCAGGTGAACCCCGTCGTCATGATAAAAGAAGGCGTCGCCGGCCAGGTTGAGATAGCAGGCCACGGCATCCGAGGGCACCCGGCGGATCTCCGCCTGGGGCCGCTCCACTACGTGGGGACTGCCCAGCACCCGGGCCACGTGGACCCGCGGAAGCTGCAGGTTGATCTCCGTCGCGTTCAGAACGCGGTCCCCCAGGGAACGGCAGCGCAGCCCGATGAGGGATTCGGCGTTGTGTTCCTCCCACAACGCTATGCGTTCTGCCTCAGGAAGGCCGGCGGTGCTGAACCGCACCGGAGCGCCTGTCGTCCCGCTCGTCGTCATCCCTCCAGAGTAGGCATTGGCGCACGGGTCGGGGTTTCGCTGTGCTCAAGGTCTTGGACGCATTCTTTGATCACTGAGGAAACCTGATCGGTCGCAGGCGTGCTGCGGCCGGCTCGGCTCGCGAGCAGAAGGTCGACGGTCTCGGTTTCGATGAGGGGCTTGTAGGCGACGCTGCTCAGGCGCAGGCTCTGCACCGACTCGGGGACGAGGGCGACGCCGTGTCCGGCGGCGACGAAGACGACGAGGGTGGCCGTCTCACCGACTTCCATCAGTGACGGGGGTTGGAATCCGGCGCGTCGGCAAGCGGCCAGGACCATGTCGTACATGGAGGAACGGGAGCGTGATGGATGGATGACGAATGTCTCGTCGGCCAGGTCCTTCAACGAGATGCGCGGTCGGTCCGCCAGGGGATGGTGCGACGGCAGTACAGCCACCAGGGATTCCGAGCGCAGGAGGGTGGTGCGGATGTCCTCATGGGTCACCGTGCCACGGAGGACAGCGAGATCGTAGGTGCCGGCGAGGAGGCCGTCCACGAGGTCGGGGGTGAGGAGTTCACCCCGCAGATCCATGATGATCTTGGGGAGTTGGGCGCGCACGGTGCGTGCGACTTTCGGCAGCACGTCGTAGGTGGCCGTGCCGATGAAGCCGATGGCGACGCGGCCGGTGAATCCGGCAGCCAGCTCGTTCATGTGTCGTCGGGTTCGTTCCTCCTCCGCCAGCAGGGCGCGCGCGTGCTCGACGAGCTGATGTCCTGCTTCGGTCAGGGCGACCTGCCGGGTGGATCGGGTGAACAGGGAGACTCCGAGATCCTTCTCCATCTGCTTGATCTGCTGGGAGAGTGCTGGTTGCGCCACGTGCAGACGGGCGGCCGCACGTCCGAAGTGGCACTCTTCCGCCAGCGCGAGAAAGTACCTGATTTGGCGTAGTTCCATGGCGTTAGTTTATAAGATCATCTTATTAATCGATCACAATTAGGTCTTGGACGCACTGAACGGTGAGCTCCTACCGTATTCATGTGACAGACAGCTATCTCTACGCGGCAGCGCGGACCCCCTTCGGCCGGTACTCAGGCGCTCTCGCCCGGGTCCGGCCCGACGACCTCGCTGCGCAGATCATCAGTGGGACACTCGCCCAGACACCGGCCCTGGAGCCGGAAGCCATTGGCGACGTCGTCTGGGGAAACGCCAACGGCGCCGGTGAGGACAACCGCAATGTCGGCCGAATGGCCGTTCTCCTTGCGGGACTTCCCACCTCCATACCCGCAACCACCGTCAACCGCCTGTGCGGCTCGTCCCTCGATGCCGCCCTCATCGCCTCACGCACCATCGAAAGCGGGGACGCGGACATCGTCCTCACCGGCGGAGTCGAGTCGATGACCCGGGCTCCCTGGGTCTTTCCCAAGGCCGAACGCGTCTTCCCCGCCGGCGACGTGACCGCGGTATCCACCACACTGGGCTGGCGACTGGTCAACGAGCGGATGCCGAAGGAGTGGACCGTCTCCCTGGGCGAAGCCAACGAGCAACTGGCCGAGCGTTTCGACATCCCGCGGAACCGTCAGGACGAATTCGCCGTACGCTCCCACCGCCTCGCCGACGATGCCTGGAACGCCGGCTTCTACGACGACCTCGTCGTCCCCGTGACAGACCGCGACGGCATCGCACTGCAACGTGACGAGGGTATCCGGCCTGGATCCACCGTCGAGAAGCTCGCCACGCTCAAGCCCGCCTTCCGCACCGATGGCGTCATCACTGCCGGCAATGCCTCCCCGTTGAGCGACGGCGCGTCCGCGGCTCGTCGGAGTGCAAACCGGCACGACAGGCCTCCCCGGAGGTGACCGTAGAAGAGGAACGGTGCTCCTGGAGACCGACTTCAGTCTCGAAGCTGTCGGGCATCCTCGTGCTCAGG
>NZ_JBSFZS010000331.1:0-3107 GCF_053600395.1 Streptomyces sp. NPDC005070
GCGAACAGAGCGTCACGGGCCGGCCAGCGGGCCTCCTCCTCGGCGTAGAGCAGGTCCTGAGCGGCGCACCACGCGGTGGTGGCGGGGTTCCGCGCGATCAACGTTCTACGGGCCGGGCTGGCCCGTCGCGAAGCCCAACCGGCATAGCGAGAAACCCCCACGTCACGAGGGGGAGGAGTCACCCTCTCGGGCACACGGACACAGGACACAGGACACAGACACATCACTCAAACGGCAAGGTCAGGCCAAGGCCGGTAACGTTACGTTCTGGACCAAATAGCCCGATCTGCATCTTCGGGTCCGCTGGAAGGCGCCCGGCGCGCTGTCGTACCAACGGCAGACCGCAAGCTGCCGGCACCCGTCAGTCCGACCATAGGGGTGTCCCTCATGAACGCAGGAGGTCTGGCATCAGCTCGGGCTGACGGTCGGGTGCACGCAGTTCGCCACGGTGCGGTTTTGGCCGTGACGTGCCTTGCCCTGGCAACGGTCGTCTCGGCCATGGCATCGCTGAACGTGGCGCTTCCAGACATCGCCCGTGAAACACACGCCAGCCAGACCCAGTTGGCCTGGATCATCGACGCCTACAGTCTCGTCTTTGCCTCCCTCCTGCTCCTTGCAGCAACGCTCGGCGACCGCTTCGGGCGGCGGAAGGCCCTTCTTGGGGGACTCGCACTCTTCGCAGCAGGTTCAGTAGGGGCGACGTTCTCCTCCGAGCCGGGGATCCTGATCGCTCTGCGGGCACTGCTCGGAGTCGCAGCCGCTTTCGTCATGCCTGCCACACTTTCCACGATCACCAGCACTTTCCCCCGCGAGCAAAGGACACGCGCAGTCAGCGTGTGGGCCGCAGTCGCGGGAGCCAGCGCGGTACTGGGCCTCCTGGCCTCGGGCGCCGTTCTTGAAGTGTGGTCCTGGCGGTCGGTCTTCTGGCTCAACGTCGTACTGGCGGTCGTAGCCGTCATCGGCACGTACGTCTTCGTACCCGAGTCCGCCGAGCCCGAGAAACAGCGCGTCGACGTGGTCGGAGCAGCACTGACGGTCGCCGGGCTCGGGATACTGGTCTACTCGGTCATCCAGGCGCCCGAGCACGGCTGGGGGAGCTTCCGCACCCTTGCGGGCATCGCTCTTGGACTCATCGTGCTGGCCGGCTTCGTCTTCTGGGAGCTGCGCCAGCCCCACCCCCTGCTCGACCCACGACTCTTTCGCGACAGGCCGTTCGCTGCGGGCACCCTGTCCATCACGCTGCAGTTCTTCGCCTTCTTCGGCTTCATTTTCGTCGTGATGCAATACCTTCAGCTCGTGCGCGGCGACAGCGCGCTCATCGCCGCGGTGAGTGTGCTCCCGATGTCCGCTGCGATGATCCCGAGCGCTCGGCTGGCCCCGAAACTGGCTGCCGAGTTCGGCGCCCGCCGCCCCTGGATCGTGGGACTGATCGCAGTTGCCGCAGGCCTGATCGTGCTGGCCGAACTCGACACCGACAGCTCCTACTGGCTGCTCCTGGCAGGACTGCTTCCTCTGGGAGCCGGCATGGGACTGGCAATGACACCCGCCACTGCGGCCATCACCGACGCACTCCCGTCCCGCCTGCAAAATGTGGGGTCCGCGGTGAACGACCTGTCCCGTGAACTGGGCGGGGCTCTGGGCATCGCCGTTCTCAGCAGCGCTCTGAACGCCGGCTACCGCAGCGGCCTCGACCTCGAGGGACTCCCCGCTCCGATCGCGGAAGCAGCGCGTTCCTCCCTTGCCGCAGCCAACATCGCAGGAACCAGGACGAACAACCCTGCTCTGATCGACCACGCCAACGACGCCTTCGCGTCCGGCCTGCACCTTGCCCTCCTGACCGGGGCCGGAGCCGCGGTCCTGAGCGCCTTCGCAGTCGCCCTCCTCCTGCGGCACACCCGCAGCTCCAAGGACATTCACACGGACGCCGACGCTACGCTCACAGCACCCGAACGAGGATGAACACACCCCGGCGTCCTCGTGCGCGAGGTGGGCAGGGGTTTGATCCCCGGAGGCCGACGCCGGTGGTGATGTGGGCGTGCTGCGGCAGCGAAGTCGATGACCGGTCACAGCTGGTTCTGGGACTGCGAAGGTGCACCGGCGGGGTCTCTTGGCGGCTCCGTCGTGCTGTTCGGCGTTGTTGTCCTGATGGTCGGATCCATATCTGGGATCGAGAGCGTTGGAACTCGATCGTGTTCGGGCTGATGGCCGCCTCGGCACTGTCCATCGGTGTGCTGGAACGCTATCGGGCAGACGCCGCCCGTCGATCTCGGTGATTCGTCTTCCAGCCGACGCAGGCCGCCGCCGGCGGGCGTTGACCACGCCAGCGGCGGCCTTGTCGCTGGGTATGCGGGCGTGCGTTCACGCTGTTCGACCGCCAGGACGTCGCGGTGGCGGGCATGGGTGCTGCGCCGGCGAAGGCGGGCGTTCCGGGCCGGGGTCTGCACGGTGGGGTGAGGGTGGCAGGGAGTTGGCAGCACGGGAGTAGCCACTGCTCAGGCGTCCCTTGTCACCGACCAGCATCCTGGTCAGTGACTTGAAGACCGCCGACCCGAAAGAACGGCTGTGATGCGTTCATACAGCAACCTCGCGGCACACGCGAAACGGCGAGCCAGACGTGCCTCCAGTCGAAACGTCTTCCTCGTCGAGCTGGACGTGACCGACACGCGTACGGCAGTCGCGGTGCATCAGATCGCCCGACGCTCATATGCGATAGAGGCCGAACTGATCGGATTTGAAGGCATACCCGCCCTCACTGAGACCCTGGAAGAAATGCAGGCGCGGCCATTGCGCTGGATCGGGATGGTCACACGAGACGGCCAGATCACCTCCTTTGTGGCCTGGCGGCGCCTGGCCGGAGAAGACGGTGTCGACATCGATCGCGTGTGCGTCGATCCGCAATGGTTCCGCCATGGTTTCGCACTGAGACTGCTCGACCGCCTTTTGACCGAACTGGCCCCCAGCGGCAAGGTGCTGGTCAGCACAGGCGCGGACAACCGGCCGGCCATCAACCTCTACGAGCGGCTCGGCTTCACCCGTGTCGGCACCGTCCGGCCCGTGCCCGGCCTGCTCATGGCCGAGTTCCGGCTCACGCGGGAAGCCGACAGCGC
>NZ_JBSFZS010000332.1:0-3085 GCF_053600395.1 Streptomyces sp. NPDC005070
GGGCGCCGGCCTCGCCCCGCAGGACGGAGTCCAGCACCTCGACCACGACCGTGTCGGCCAGCTCGGGAACCATCTCGTCGGCGAACTCCTGCGCCGTGCGGAAGATGTCCAGCGTGGTGCCGATCCGCCCGCCCGCCCGTTCCAGCAGCGCCAGCCGCGCCGCCGCCCGTGTGCGTTCGGTGATGTCCACCACCGCCGTCGCCACCCCCAGGACGCCGCCCGTGGTGTCCTCCAGCCGGAAGCAGGAGACCGACAGCACGATCTCGGGCTGGTCGGGGTACAGGTGGCCGCGCACCTCCACGTCCAGGGCGGGCACACCGGTGTCCAGTACCTCGAGGAGCGTCGTCTCGAGGTTTCCGGAGTAGAAGTCACCGCCCCACTCCCTCGGGTGGTGCCCCAGGGCCTCCTCCAGAGAGAACGCCTTGACGAAGCGGGCCGCCGTGTTGAAGCGCACCAGACGAAGCTGCGTGTCGAGGACGTGGAGACCCACGGTCGACTCGGAGAAGAGAGCCCCGAGAACCGCCTGGTCAAGCTCCGCGTCCGGTCGGCCATGTCCGCCAAGCGATGCACCCATGACACTTCCGTAGACCGTTGACCACCTAAACATTCCGGTTTGTCAGAGTTCCACCATATTCGCTCACCCGCGACGCGCGACCGGAGCACCGGAGCCGCACCCCGGCGCCCACCGGCAGGACACGGCGCCCAGATCCTCAGTTGCCGACCGGCGGCCGGTCCCCGCTCACGGTCTCGGAGAGGCGGTACACGAACGTCGGGAACGCCTCCCCGGTCGCTCGCGTCCAGGCGGGGACGACCGTGTCCGGGTACTCCGCGCGGGCGTCGGCGAAGGCGGTGACACAGCGGGCGTGGATGTGCGTCCCCTCCGTACGGCGGGTGAGCGCCAGCAGCGAGCGCAGTGCCGCGACCGCCTCGTCGGCCCGGCCGTCGGCCAGATGCGCGCGGGCCTCCGCGTCGAGCGCGAGGGCGAGACCGAGACGCGCGGCGGCCAGGGAGGGCGTGTACGGGCCGGCCTCGGGGTCCGCCGACGCGTCGACGAGGATGGACTCGGACTCCGTGTAGCAGGCGACGGCCGCCCCGTGGTCGCCGGCGTTGCGCAGGGCACGACCGAGAACGCGTAAACGGCGAGCCGTCAGCGCGTGGTCGGCGGGCCGGTCGGACTCGGCCAGACGGCGGGTGAGGGCCACCGCCTCCCGTGCGGCCCCGATCGCACCGTCGGGGTCTCCGACGTTCAGCCGCGACAGGCTCAAGTCCGCCAGCACGCGGGCGAGTTGCGGCTCATGTGCCCTGGTGTCGAGGTCTGCCGCACGCCGGTACGCGGCCACGGCGCGTTCACCCGCCCGAACCGCGCCAGGATGGTCGCCTGCGTCCGTGTGACAGCCGGCCAGCCGGTCGAGACAGACGGCGAGGAGAGGGTCGTAGACGTCCGGCCGTTCCGAGGCGAGGGTGGCGGACAGGTCGGCCGCCTCCCGCCGAGCGGTCAACTCCGCCGGACGGTGCTCCGGTTCATCAAGCTGGTCGCCGAGGCGGTCGAGCGCCATGACGAGCAGTGGTTCGCCCGCCGCCGGATTCCGGCCCGCCAGCGTACGGGCTTCGGCCACGGCCTCCGCGGCGGTCGTCCGGGCCGCCGCCAGGTCTCCCGTCACCTGCAGACAACGGGCCAGGTCCGCGAAGAGCAGCACCCTCAACGGCCGTACGATCTCGGGCGCGGCCCGCAGCATCATCGGGTCGGCGGCGTCCCGGGCCTCCCTGCCGACGGACAGCGCCTGTTCGTACCGACCCAACGCCACGAGTCCCGAGGTGAGTTCGCACAGTGCGCGAACGCGTACCAGGAACACGTGGCTCAACTCCCGCAAGGACATGCTCCGCACCAGTGCGACGCACTCCTCATAGGCGGCCACCGACTCCTCCCTGCGGCGCAGGGCCGCCAGCACCAGCGCATAGGTGCGCAACGCACCCGGGAGAGCGCCCAGGCTCCGGTCCCGTCGGGCGGGAACGAGGCGCCGGTAGGCTGCCACGCACTCCCCCGCCGAGACCAGCGCGTCGGCCGGCCGTGCCAGGCCGAGCTGTGCCTGTGCCCGGAGATGCAGTTGGAGGGCCCGCTGCGCCGCCGGCCACCGCGCGCCCGGCACGTCCGAGGACGCGTCCAGCGTCGAGTACGCCTCTTCACAGCGGCCGACGAGCACCAGCGTGTAGGCGTGCTGGACAAGACTGCGGGCCAGCAGGTCCCGGTCCCGTGGGCGCGCGCCCTCCGCCCCGGCCAGTGCCCGGTACACGGCCGCCGCCTCCTCGGCCCAAGCCAGTCGGCGCCGCGACGGGGGCGGCCGCAGCAGCACCCAGTACGGGGACACGCAGCGTGTCAGTACCGCGCCGAGCAGCCGCCGCCCCGGACCGGGGCCGAGCCGGGCCGCCGCCCGCGACAACGGCAGCAGTGCACGCACCAGACCCATCGGCGCCCTCCCGTCGGGGATCCTCGTCCAAAGGACGGCCGAGCGCCCGTATTGGTTGCCCGGCCGGAGCGAAGAGGGGCGGTCGCGTTCGACGCGACAGCGGCCGTCCTGTCACTCCCGTCGCGTACGACGGCTGTCGCCCCGTCGGTCACTCGGAGTGGGTGACCTCACCGTTCGGGGCGACAGCCTCCGTATGTCGCCTGCTTCAGACCGTTGGCGCGGAGCACCTCCTGGGTGAAGCGGTTCCCGCCGTCCCGGCCTTCGGCCCTACGAGCCGGTCGAAGCGCCCCCCGGCACCGTGGCGGCGGGAGCGGACGACTCGACCCCGACGGTCGTGTCGGGCTCCGGGGTGTCGGCGGAGCTGCTGTCGGGCGAGAACCACGCCACGCCCACGAGCACCGCCAGCAGGAAGACCACGGCTCCGGCGGCCGCGCCCACGACTCTCCGCCGGTCCGCGAGGAGTTCACCGACCCCCGAGCGCTGGCGCCGGCGCGACCGGTGGCCGCCGCCCGCGGTGTCCCTCATCACCGACGGCAGGGCATACGTGGTCGCGGGGCCCGCGGCCCTGGCGGCCTGCCGGTGGCGCCCCGGCTCCGTGTTGGTCTAGATTTACGTTCGAC
>NZ_JBSFZS010000333.1:0-3077 GCF_053600395.1 Streptomyces sp. NPDC005070
GGACGTCGCGCGGGTTGCCGGACTCGACCACGACGCCGTCGTCCATGAAGACCAGACTGTCGCCGACCTCGCGGGCGAAGCCCATTTCGTGCGCGAACAGCCGACGCCGGAACTGGCGCGCACGGTGCGCCGCGGCCTCGCCTCGACGCTCTCGCCGAACGAACGGCTCCAGCAGATGTTCCATCCCTGGACGAGTTACGTGATCGTGCCGCTGTTCGCCCTGGCCAACGCCGGCATCTCCCTGAGCGGCGGTCAGCTCGCCGAGGCCTTCACCTCACCGGTCACCCTCGGCATCTTCCTCGGCTACCTGCTCGGCAAGCCGGTCGGCGTCATCGGCGGCACCTGGCTGGCCACGCGCCTCGGCCGGGGACGTCTGCACCCGCCCGTCGGCTGGGGCGCGATCACCGCGGGCGGCACGCTGGCGGGCGTCGGCTTCACCGTGGCGCTGCTGATCGCGTCGCTGGCCTTCGACGGCGCCCGGCTGGAGCAGGCGAAGATCGGCATTCTGGCCGCGGTCGCCGGCTCGTTCCTCCTCACCTGGGTCGTCACCCTGGTGATCGGTGCCCTCGGCGGACGCTCCCGCGCGCGGGCCCTCCTCGGCACCGGCCAGACGATCGTCGATCTGAGCGAACCCGTCGACGTGGAGCACGACCATGTGCGCGGGCCGGTCGACGCGCCGGTGACGCTCGTCGAGTACGGCGATTTCGAGTGTCCGTACTGCGGTCTGGCCGAATCGGTGGTGCGCGAACTGCTCGCCGACTTCGGGGACGTCCGCTATGTGTGGCGCCATCTGCCGCTCACCGATGTGCATCCCAACGCCCAGCTCGCCGCGCAGGCCGCCGAGGCCGCGGCCCACCAGGACCGCTACTGGGACATGCACGACCTCCTCATGGGACACCAGGGCGACCTGGGGCCGAAGGACCTGTTCCGGTACGCGGCCCGGCTGGGCCTCGACAGCGGCCGCTTCCGTGAGGACCTGCGGGGCGGCGCGAGCGCGGCCCGGGTGGCCATGGACGTCGAGTCGGCGGACCTCAGCGGCGTCTCGGGCACGCCGACGTTCTTCGTCAACGGCCGCCGCCACTACGGCGCCTACGACATCGCCTCCCTGACGGCGGCCGTCCGTGCCGCGCGGCAGCGGACGACGCTGACGGGCGCGGGACAGGAGCCCTGAGGTCCGATCGACGGGCTTCAGCCGGCGCGGGCCCGCAGGCGGCGCAGCATACGGGCGTCCTCGAAGCCCACGGCGCGGGCGGCGGCGTCGACGGTGGCGCCGTGGCTGATGAGGTGCTCGGCGCGCTCCAGGCGCAGGGCCTGCTGATAGCGCAGCGGTGTGAGGCCCTGGGTGGCACGGGTGAAGAGCCGGGTGAGGGTGCGTTCGCTGACTCCCACGGCGGCGGCCAGCTCCGGAAGCGGCACCGGCCGGTCGAAGCGGGCGTCGAGCAGGTCCTGGGCGCGGTGCACGGTGTCGTCCAGGTGGGACCGGTGCCGGAGCATCGCGCTGGCCTGGGGTTCATGGCCGTTGCGCCGTGCGTAGACCACCATGTCCCGGGCGACCTGCGCGCCCACCGCCGGGCCGTGCCGGCCGGCGATGAGGTGCAGGGCGAGGTCGATCCCGCTGGCGATGCCCGCCGAGGTGACGACCCGGTCGTCCTGCGTGTACAGGACGTCGCGGACCACGTCCGCCCGGGGGTAGCGGTGGGCGAGTTCGTCCTGGACGTCGTGATGGGTGGTGCACCGTCGTCCGTCGAGCAGTCCGGCCCGGCCGAGCGCGTCGGCTCCCGCGCAGACACTGGCGACGGTGCCGCCGCGGGCGTGGTGGTCCCGGAGGGCCCGCAGGGTGGCCTCGCCGATGGAAGGACCGTCGCCGAGGGTGAGCGCGCGCCAGCCGGGCACGACGATCAGGTCCTCGGGGCCCAGCTCGGGCCACTCGGTCCGGGCCACCAGCGGCAGCCCCTGGGCGGTGATGATCTGCTGCCGCTCGGCGACGTAGCCGAGGGTGTAGGGGTGCCCGAAGTCGGCGGCCGTGGAGAAGACCTGCGCGGGGCCGGCCAGATCCAGGAGATGCACTCCGGGCACCAGGAAGAAGACGATGTGGCTCACGATCCGGTCATCATGCCTGAGACGCGGCGGCGGTTTCCAGCTCGTCGACCGTGGCGATGGTGGCGAAGCGCCCGGCGAGGGCGTATTCGGTGCGCCTGATGACGTCTTCGGCCGCGAGGGTGCGGGGGTCGGCGAGCAGGTCCGCCACGCTCTGATCGGCGGGGGCGTCCCGGTGCGGGATGGGGTTGGTGGCGGTGGCGTCGGAGACGAAGGTGACCTGGTAGCCGAGGTCGGCGGCCAGGCGGGTGGTGGTCTCCACGCACTGCTCGGTCCTGATACCGCAGACCGTGAGCTCGCGGACGCCGCGTTCCGTGAGGAGCTGCTGGAGGTTGGTGGTGGTGAAGGCGTTGTGCGAGGTCTTGTGGATCAGTGGCTCGCCGTCCTCGCGCCGAAGTTCGTCCATCAGCCGGACGTGGCCGAGGGCGGGGTCGAAGACGTCGCCGCTGCCGGGCTCCGAGTGCAGCACCCACACCACCGTGTCGCCGGCCCGGCGGGCGAGCCGGACGAGCCGGTCCACCCGGTCGGCGATCTTCGGGTCGGAGATGGTCTCCCACAGGGGGCGCGCACGGAAGGATTCCTGGACGTCGATGACGATCAGTGCTCGGGTCATGTCCCCACTCTGACCGGGGCGCACGTCGGGGGGACAGACCTCATCGGGTCCGGGTGCGGACCGATCCGGTCACGCCCGGTCCCGGGGGGCGAACACACGACGGGACACACGAACCGGCCACAGGACTGGACACATGGCCTGAACACACGGACTGGACGCAGGAACTGGACACATGAACATGGGGGCGCCGGACACATGTACAGGGGATGGACATGAACACAAGGGAACACGGCCCATGAACAGCGGACATGCAGGTGTTCCCCGCCGTCCGGAGCCGGTCGGCGGGGAACCGTTCCCAGGCGATCACCCGCGCGAAGCCCGCTCCGCGACCTCGGCGACGTGCTTGATGTGCGCGAGGCGCCGGTCC
>NZ_JBSFZS010000334.1:0-3074 GCF_053600395.1 Streptomyces sp. NPDC005070
GTCCGTCCTGGAGTCAAGACCCCGCCGTCGCTGCGGAACATCTACAAGGAGATGAGCCCCGGGCTCGAAGACACCCACCCTGATGAGCACCGTGAAGACCGGCAAGGGCGGCACCTTCTCCAAGAAGTTCACAGCCCTGCGGGACGGCACCTGGACCACGACGTGGACGGCGACGAGCCAGTACTTCGACACCTCGTCCTCGGGTGACTACATCGACGTCCGCTGACGTTCCCGCAGGCCGATGTGCACGCTGCTCTCTTCGCGCCTCCGGCGGTGCGGCGGCAGACCGGATCGTCAAAGCCCTCGACACCCCGGATGTCGTCGACGAGGTCTACCAGGACTGCGGCAGCCACCGGAACACGAACATGGCGGCAGTCATCAAGCGCGGGCCGGGCGTCACCATCTGCATCACTCGCAATGACGCTGGCCGTCCTGCCGGCCGGGGGAATCGTCGCCTGGAGGCAGCCCGAGCAGGGCGTCCGACCGGAATGATCACGTGTAAGGGCGAGGCTGCGTCTTCCTCGCCCTCACAGCACCATATGCCCACCCTGAACACAGCTCCCGCGCTGCGGTCCTTCCGAAGGCCGCTGGCATCATCACGGATGATCTCGCGGTCCTCCTTGAACATCTGCTCGATCACAGGCGCGGCGCTGTTGCCGTTCTCGGTCGAGCAGTACACGGCTGTAGGGACTGTAAAACGTTCGGTGTAACTCCCGATCATGGAAGATGCCTCGATGACCAGCGACAACGTGACCGAGGCCGAGTTCGTCGAGCCGTCTGAGGCGGCGCCGGCGAAGTCTGTGGACGACCGGCTGATTGACGAACTGGTGGGCCGGGCTCAGGCCGAGGGCCTTCAGCTGACCGGCGAGGGCGGGCTGCTCCAGCAGCTGACCAAGCGGCTGTTGGAGTCCGCTCTCGAGGGCGAGATCACCGACCACCTCGGCTATGACAAGCACGATCCGGCCGGGAAGAACGGCGGCAACTCACGCAACGGCACCCGGGCCAAGACCGTGTTGACCGATGTCGGCCCGGTGGAGATAGCCGTGCCCCGCGACCGGGAAGGCAGCTTCGAGCCGAGGATCGTCAAGAAGCGGCAGAAGCGTCTGTCCGGCGTGGACTAGATGGTCATCTCGCTCGCGGCAAAAGGCCTGACGACCGGCGAGGTCCAGGCCCACCTGGCCGAGGTCTACGGCGCCGAGGTGTCCCGGCAGACGATCTCCACGATCACCGACAAAGCCCTCGACGGCATGGCCGAATGGCAGAACCGGCCGCTCGACGCCGTCTATCCCGTGATCTTCATTGACGCTATTCACGTGAAGATTCGCGACGGTGCGGTCGCCAACAGGCCCATTTACGTGGCCCTGGCGGTCACGACCGAGAGCCGGCGGGACATCCTCGGACTGTGGGCCGGTGACGGCGGCGAGGGCGCCAAGCACTGGATGCACATCCTCACCGAGATCAAGAATCGCGGCGTGGGCGACGTGTTGATGCTGGTCTGCGACGGACTCAGGGGCCTGCCCGAGGCGGTCGAGGCCGTCTGGCCCCGCACCACCGTCCAGACCTGTGTGGTCCACCTGCTGCGAAACTCCTTCCGTTATGCCGCCCGCCAGGACTGGGACAAGATCGCGAAAGTGCTCAAGCCCGTCTACACCGCGGCGACCGAGGAGGCCGCACTCGAGCAGTTCACCGAGTTCGCCGACGCCTGGGGCAAGAAATACCCGGCGATCGTGCGGCTCTGGGAGAACGCGTGGGAGGAGTTCACGCCGTTCCTCCGCTTCGACACCGAGATCCGCCGCATCGTCTGCACGACGAACGCGATCGAGTCGGTAAACGCACGGATCCGCCGGGCGGTCAAGGCTCGCGGACACTTCCCCAACGAGCAGGCCGCCTTGAAGTGCGTCTACATGGCCATCATGTCGCTCGACCCCACCGGCAAGGGACAAGCCCGCTGGACCATGCGCTGGAAGACCGCACTCAACGCCTTCGACATCACCTTCGACGGCCGCCTCTCCGCAGCACGTCAGTAACTCCAACAACCGCAGTTACACCGCTCGTTTGACAGACCCCCGCGTAGATCTCGAGCGAAGTTCACCGATGCCGAAGAAGCGACCGCTTCATCGACCTGCAGGCCACAGCCCTGACCAGCCACAATCACACCGGAGCGAGCCGAACCGATTACGTAGAGCAATCGCAGGGCATGCCATCAGCCATACGGAGGCGCGCAGGAGGGAAGCAAATGGCAGATGCCAAGAGCGGGGACGGAAATGCACGAAATGAGGAAAAGGAAACAGGAGCGCTCGTGCCGGTTCTCATTGAGGGTCGGAAAGTCTACCTCTCCGTAAGGGACCTGCGAACACCACAACGTGCGCTGGGTTCCGAATCGGACATCGCCGCTCATCGTCCGACACTCGACGAAGCACTCGATGGACTGATGGGACTCGTTCGAGTGATGGGTGCACGTTTGCAGGAGAGTGACGCTTCCAAGGTAACCATGGAATTCGGCTGCGAGTTCGCGCTGGAGTCCGGTACGTTCGTCGCCGTTGTCGGAAAGGCTTCCGTCAAATCCGCCTTCGGTGTATCGCTGGAGTGGGAGAACCCTCCGTCGTGATGCAGCACGGACCGGGGACGATACCAACGAAGCTGCTGAGCGCGGCAACTGTAATCCTCACCGTCCGGAACGGAACAGGGGAAACCTCTCTGGGGACTGGTTTTCTCATCACGCCGACTATTCAGGCCACGTGTGCCCATGTTGTGGCAGATGTGTTCGACGAGCCCCGCGCGGAAGTATCCGGCCGGATCGCCGCCTCGAACCGTGAACTGCGGCTGATACCTTTGCAGCATCGGTGTTTTCGGGACAAGAGTACCGGAATGGATCTGGCACTGCTGGATGTCATTTCGCAGCGGCCTGAACCGCCACTGGAACCAGTTCTGTTGTGCGCCGAGGGAGACGTCGGTGACCTGATGTGGACGTTCGGGCATCCGGCATGGGATTTCCGCGGAGGCGAGTCGGCGACATTCACCTTTGAAGGATACGGATTCCTCAGCCAGGATCCTGGTCAGCGAGTGATGCTGCC
>NZ_JBSFZS010000335.1:0-3050 GCF_053600395.1 Streptomyces sp. NPDC005070
GCGGCGCAGGGAGTTGCCGAGGGTGTAGCCGAAGCCCGGCTCCAGCGGCTCGATCACGAACCGGGAGCGGAACTCGTCGACGACCTCTTCGGTCAACGAGGGGCGCTGAGCGATCAGCATGTGGTGATCAGATCCTTCATTCGTGGACGCCCGCTATTTGACGCCCGACAAAACGCGCCTCCGAAGAGGCGGGTACAGCAAGGGTACGGGCGATACGGCCCTTTTACGGAGCCGTACCGCCCGAAAACCTTTGACCGAGCACAGGGCCGTCATGATCGACGACCGAGCGGCCGTGCGTCAGACGCGACGGCGCTTCGGCGGACGGCAGCCGTTGTGCGGGGTGGGGGTGACGTCCTGGATCGAGCCGACCTCGAGGCCAGTGGCCTGGAGGGAGCGGATCGCGGTCTCGCGACCGGAGCCCGGGCCCTTCACGAAGACGTCAACCTTGCGCATGCCGTGCTCCTGCGCGCGACGGGCGGCCGACTCGGCAGCCATCTGCGCGGCGAAGGGGGTGGACTTGCGCGAGCCCTTGAAGCCGACGTGGCCGGCGGAGGCCCAGGAGATCACGTTGCCCGCGGGGTCCGTGATCGAGACGATCGTGTTGTTGAACGTGCTCTTGATGTGAGCGTGCCCGTGAGCGACGTTCTTCTTTTCCTTGCGGCGCACCTTCTTGGCGGCACCCTGACGACCCTTGGGGGGCATCTGTTACTCCTACGGGGAGGTGGTCGGTCCTACAGCGAAGACCGCTGATGAAGCGTTGTCCGCTGAGGACTACTTCTTGCCCGGCTTCTTCTTGCCGGCGATCGCGCGACGCGGGCCCTTGCGGGTACGAGCGTTCGTGCTGGTGCGCTGGCCGTGCACGGGCAGGCCACGGCGGTGACGAATACCCTGGTAGCAGCCGATCTCGATCTTGCGGCGAATGTCGCCCTGGATCTCGCGACGGAGGTCACCCTCGGTCTTGATGTTGGCGTCCACGTACTCGCGGATCTTGACCAGCTCCTCCTCGGAGAGGTCACGAACGCGCGTGTTGGGGTTCACGCCAGTCTCGGCCAGCGTCTGCTGGGAAAGGGTCCGGCCGATGCCGAACACGTAGGTGAGGGCGACCTCCACACGCTTTTCGCGCGGGATGTCAACACCGGAAACGCGTGCCATTCAATGGCTCCAGTTGTCGTTCGGAGGTCTTCCGCAGAACCGGATCCCGCCCGCCGTCGTCCTCTGATCCAGGGATCGAGGAGTCGGTACGAACCGGGTCCCCGGCCTCCGACCGGGGGTGTCAGGCCTGATGAGACTCAGCCCTGGATCCTGCGTATGAACATGTACTGCTTGCGTCGCGCGAAGTATCTGCGGATGCAGAAGGTGCGGTCGTGCGTCAGCCCTGGCGCTGCTTGTGGCGCGGGTTTTCGCAGATGACCATGACCCGACCGTGACGGCGGATCACCCTGCACTTGTCGCAGATCTTCTTGACGCTCGGCTTGACCTTCATTAGGTGAGGTTCTCCGGGTCAGTGCCACCCCCCGCGCCCCGGAACCGGGACACGGAGCAAGGCAAGATCTACTTGTACCGGTAGACGATCCGGCCGCGCGTCAGGTCGTACGGAGACAACTCCACCACGACCCGGTCGTCAGGGAGGATGCGGATGTAGTGCATGCGCATCTTGCCGCTGATGTGCGCCAGGACCTGGTGGCCGTTCTGGAGCTCGACCTTGAACATCGCGTTCGGAAGAGACTCAACGACAGTGCCCTCGATCTCGATGGCACCTTGCTTCTTGGCCACGCTTCGCCCTTCGAATCGACTACCTTGATCGACTTCGTGCGAGCGCATGCAGACATGCGGGTGCACGAGAGCCGACGAGTCAGTCTACGTCAGGGCTCCCGGAAAGACGAATTGGCCTCGATTCCTCCCCGCCACTCATGACGATGCCCCACCCGTCGGCGCGGTATGCGCGAGGGGCGGGGCTGACCGAGTGCACGGCCGGCGGGGAGCGCGGGCGCGCTCCCCGCGGGCGGGGGCTTCAGCTCGCGAGGGGATCGGGAGCCGCCGTGATCCCGTACTCGGCGAGCTTCGCCCGGCCGCAGTCGGGAGCCGTGAGGACGAGCGGTCCGTCCTCTGTCAGCGCCACGGAGTGCTCCCAGTGCGAGGACCAGGTCCCGTCCGTGGTGATGACGGTCCAGTCGTCCTCGAGCACCTCGGTCCGCGGCGTGCCGAGCGACACCATCGGCTCGATCGCCAGACAGAACCCGGGGACCAGCTTCGGCCCCTTGCCGCGCTTGCGCTCGACGTAGTTCAGCAGGTGCGGGTCCATGTGCATCTCGGTGCCGATGCCGTGGCCGCCGTAGTCCTCGACGATGCCGTACTTGCCGCCGCCCGGCTTCGGCTGGCGGCGGATGTAGGTCTCGATGGCGCGGGAGATGTCGACCAGGCGGTTGCCCACCTTCATGGCCGCGATGCCCGCCCACATCGACTCCTCGGTCACCCGGGAGAGCTCGATGAGCTCCGGGGCGTGACCCGAGCCGACGAACGCGGTGTACGCGGCGTCACCGTGCCAGCCGTCCACGATCGCGCCGCAGTCGATGGAGATGATGTCGCCGTCCTTCAGGACGGTCTTGTCGTCCGGGATGCCGTGGACGACGACCTCGTTGGCCGAGGTGCAGATCGTCGCCGGGAAACCGCCGTACCCGAGGAAGTTCGACTTGGCGCCGTGCTCGTCCAGCACCTTGCGCGCAACCTCGTCCAGATCCCGGGTGGTCGCGCCGGGCGCCGCGGCCTCACGCGTGGCCGCATGGATCGCCGCGACGACCAGCCCCGCCTCACGCATCTTGGCGATCTGCTCGGGGGTCTTGATCTGCACCATGGTGGCTGCGGCCTTTCTGGACCGGAGAACGGACTACTCCAACGATACGGGGGACTCGACCCACCCCGCCCGGGGTCCCGGGACCCCGACGCGCGCAGGACCTTCGCCCTGCCCGCCTCGCACGTCGGCCGCGGCACCCGGTGAGGGTGCCGCAGAACGGACGAGCGGGGGGGAGGGAAAGAATGTGTGATGTAGGGTT
>NZ_JBSFZS010000336.1:0-2996 GCF_053600395.1 Streptomyces sp. NPDC005070
AGTCGGCCGGCGGGGTCCTCGTCGGCAGCGGCGGTGAGGCCGCGGAGCTGGAGGCGGACGTTGCCTCGCATGTGTTCGTCGCCAAGCGCTCCCGCATGACCCTGTCGCGTACCGAGGGCCGATGGTGCGCCGCGCCGGGCGGCGCGCCATCGGCCCTCGTGCGGCCCGCTCACTCCTTGGTGGTGCCCGCGCGCAGACGCTCGATCATGTGCCGGGTCGTCTCGATGGGGCTCTCCTCGGGCAGGTCCCGGGTACGCGCCGGCAGAGCCGCGTTGAGCTTGGCCACCGTGTCGTTCCAGTCCTCCTGGCCGGCGAAGGGGATCGTCTCGCCCTCCTGGTAGGTGGGGAAGGGACGGTAGTTGTTCAGGCCGGCCGCGTCGGTCCCGCGGACCAGCAGCGGGTCGAGATAGATCCCCTCGCTGTGGATGCGCGTGGTCGTCGCGATGTAGCCGATGTCCAGACCGCAGCGCCGCTTGGCGGAGGTGTTCGCCTCCGAGTGGTGCAGCAGGTGGGGGTGGTGGATGGAGACGTCGCCCGGCTTGAGCTCGATGTCCACGACACCGGCCTTGTCGATCCACTCCCGCACGATTGTCTCGTCGGAGGCGGAGAACAGCATGTTGTCGGTGTCCGTGCGCAGCGAGGGCTTGTGCAGCGGCAGTTCGTGACTGCCGGGAATCATGCGCAGGCAGCCGTTCTCCGTGCTGCTCTCGTCGACGGCCAGCCACACCGTGAGCGCGTCCATGGGGCTCAGCGTCCAGTAGGCGCCGTCCTGGTGCCACAGCACGGGCTGCCCGTTGTAGGGGGGCTTGCAGATGTAGTGGGCGGTGAAGCACCCGAGGTCGGGGCCGAGGAAGAACTCCGCGACGTCGACCAGGCGGGAGTCGGAGACCAGGCGTGCCCAGAAGGCGTCGTTGCGGATCAGGGGGTGGTGGAAGTGCTCGGGACGCAGGTCCGGGTACTTCTTGGTGAGCCAGTCGACGTGCGCGGCCGCCTCCTCCAGGAGCTCCTGGGGAATGACGTTGCGGATGATGGAGAAGCCCTGTTCGGCGTATTCCTTCGCCGCCTTCTCCAGCACGCCTTCGTCGAGTGTGGTCATGCGTCAACTCCTTCTCGGGTGTCGGGTGCCGCTCGCCGCGTGGAAAAGGGGTGCGCGGAGCCGTCTCGCGTACCGTTCGCCGGCTCCGTGAATGCGGCGCGGGCCGTGTGCGGGGGTCAATGGGAGGGTCGACGCGGCATCGCCTGATATGCGGCCGCTCACCGGGCGGACGGCCGCCGGCCCGGCTCGGGGCCCGGCAGTTCGCCGGGAGACGCCGGCCGGTCGCGGCAGCAATACCCGTGCCTTCTCGCGGTTCGCCCAGCAGTTCCATACTCTCTCCGCCGCCCAAGAGGGTGTCAACGTCTCAAGGAACTCAGGGCTTTCCCGAACGCGCGCCCGCGTTTCGGGTATTGCGCGCCGGGCGGGTCCGGATGTCGATCCGCGCTGTCCCGCTGACGGGACAGGATGCACGAAATTCGCTGTGCCGAAAGGGCTCGGCAGCGGAAATCGACTCTTCCTCCAGTCATGTTCTTTCAGCGTTCGAGGGAAGCCACATATGTTCTTGAGCACCCCGACGAGGCGCCATTCAACCGACACCAGCTCAAGGCTGAGTTGTCCAGCGGATGAGGATGACGTGCTATGACCGAACAACCAGGGCCGATCCGGCTGAGTGTCACCGATTTGCACGCGTCGGTCGATGATCCCGCGCTCACGTCCATGACGCTGCTCAACGAACTCGCCGGAAGGTATCCGGAGGCGGTGTCGTTCTCCGCGGGCCGGCCGTTCGAAGGCTTCTACGACGTGGACGACCTCTCACGTCACCTGGGCACGTTCCGGGACTATCTGGAGGGCGAGAAGGGCCTTTCCGCGGAGCAGGTGCGGCGCACGTTCTTCCAGTACGGCCGGACCAAAGGGTTCATCCACGAACTCATAGCGCGCCAACTGGAGGTCGACGAGGGTCTGACGGTCGACCCGGAGAGCATCGTGGTGACCACCGGCTGCCAGGAGGCGATGGTGCTGCTGCTGCGCACGCTCGTCCGCGACGGGCGCGACGTCGTCCTGGCCGCGACCCCCAACTACGTCGGGTTCATCGGCGCGGCCCGGGTGGCCGGCGCGCGGCTGCGTTCCGTGCGGGAGCACGACGGGGGCATCGACCTGGAGGACCTGGAGCGGCAGATACGGGCGGCACGGCGCGAGGGCCTGCGGCCGCGTGCCTGTTACGTCGTCCCCGACTTCGCCAACCCCAGTGGCGCGAGCATGTCCTTGGCCGACCGGATCGCCCTGCTGGAGCTGGCGGCGCGGGAGGAGATCCTCGTCATCGAGGACAACCCCTACTCCCTCTTCCGCGCCGGCGGCGCCCCGCTGCCGATGCTCAAGGCCCTGGACGAGCACCACCGGGTGATCCACCTCGGCTCGTTCGCCAAGTCCGCGTTCGCCGGCGCCCGCGTGGGCTACGTCATCGCCGACCAGCCCGTGACGGCGACGGGCGCCGCGCACGAGGAGCCGGTGCTGCTCGCCGACCATCTCGCCAAGCTCAAGAGCATGGTCACGCTCAACACCTCGACCGTCGCGCAGGCGGTGATCGGCGGATATCTCCTGGAGAACGGCTGCAGTCTCAAGCGTGCCACCGCCCGTGAGGCCGAGGTCTACCGCCGTAACCTGGCGGTCGTGCTGGAGAGTCTGCGCTCCGTGTTCTCCCCCGTGCCGGGCGCCGGGCAGGACGTCACGTGGAACGCGCCCGAGGGCGGCATGTTCGTGGTCGTGACGCTGCCGTTCCGGGCGGACGACGCCATGCTCGAGTACTCGGCCTCCCGGTTCGGCGTGCTGTGGACCCCCATGGACCACTTCTACGGCGGCACGTCCGGGTTCCGCTTCGGCGGCCTCGCGCAGGGTGGTGGGGACGTGCGCGTACTCGGCGGTGTAGGCGTTGCCCGAGCAGGCCTCGGGCAGTTCCAGCTTC
>NZ_JBSFZS010000337.1:0-2969 GCF_053600395.1 Streptomyces sp. NPDC005070
TTCGTGGACTACGCGGAACGGGTGTGGGCCCCGTAACCCTTCCGGAGGCCGGTGGTCGGTAGCCGGTAGCCGCCCTGCTGCTCCGCGAGTTCGCGGGCCGTCGTCACGATGAGGCGCTCACGGCCCGCCCGTTCGCGCTCCTTGCGTTCCTGTACCGACATGACTCGATCCTAGCACCGCTAGACAATCGAGCGGGAGTAGCGCTAGCGTTGCCCCATCGCCTAGCAGCGCTAGATTCCAGGAGGGGTCATCATGCTCAACGCACTCGAGGTCTTCACCACTGTGGTCGTCGGCGTGATGGTGGGGGTGGAGTTCTCCGTCGCCTTCTTCGTCAACCCGATCCTCAACGGCCTCCCCGGCGACAACGGCCTGCGCGGCCGCACCCACGGGGCCCGACTGCTCGGCGCCGTGATGCCGTTCTGGTACATCGGCTCGCTCGCCCTCAGCGTGGTCTGGGCCGTCGCCGGACGGGACCACCACGGCGCCGGCCTCGTCGTCACCGCCGCCGCGCTGCTGATCGTCAGCGTGGTCATGTCGATCCTGCTGCTCGTCCCGATCAACAACCGGGTCAAGACGTGGACCACCGACGGCCTGCCCGAGGACTGGAAGCAGCAGATGAACCACTGGGACCGCTTCCACTACGTCCGCGTCGCCGTCATCATCGCCGCCTTCACCCTGCTGGCCGCCGCCCTCGCCTGAACCTCGCGGCACCCGGTCGCCGGATCGCACGCTGCGGTTCAGCGACTGCCGGGTGGACGGGCCGAGGTGATGAGGAGCTTTGACGGCATGAACGCGAAGACGAGGCGGTTGGATTCAGCGGCGTGTTCGGTCTGCGCCCGGTGACCGCATTGGTTGAGCAGCGCCAGCCGGGAAGGGCGTCGTCGCCCGGCGGTAAGGGTGATCGGCGCACTGAAAACTCCGTCGGCGCGACCTGAGCGGTTCCCGGGTGGTGCCGACAGGCCTGATCCGGAGCCGGGCGACGGCTCGGACGGTCGTTCGCCGAGCCGCGGTCCTGGCAGGTCCGGCGAACCACCGGGCAGATGGAGCGCGGGGTCACATGGGTGTTGGACCCGGTGCTTCGGCGGGACGCCCCTCGACGAGATCCGGCAGCAGCCCGCGCAGCGCCTCGCGCTGGGCGGGCCCCATGAACTGACCGAGTGCGAGGGTGACCGTCTCGGCGAGCGAGCCGGATGCTTCCCGCAGGAGGCTTCGCGCCTTGTCGGTGAGAGCGACCTGGATGCCGCGCTTGTCGCCGCACACCGACTGGCGGGTGATCAGGCCGGAATGCTGGAGACAGGCGATCTGGTAGGTGAGCCGGGTCTTGGGCCGGCCCAGGAGCTCCGCGACCCGGGTCATGCGCAGGCCCTCCTCGGGCTGCGCGGCCAGCAGGCACAGGACCAGGAACTCGTCGTGAGAAACGCCGAGCCGCTCCTTCACGACGGCACGCAGTTGCTGCTCCACGGCACCCGTCGCGGCCAGCAGAAGCATCCAGGCGTGCAGCTCGGCGGGCAGCAGGCCGCCCCCTTGCGTGGACGGGCAGTCGGGCAGGCGCGCGGGGTCCTTGTCGAGATCGGCCATGGTCCGAGTGTACCTGTTGTCCAATTTTGAAGAACGTAGGTTGTCCAAATTCGAACGATGGGCTAGCGTCATTCATGCAAATTTGGACAACCTACTCGACAGGGGAAAGCTCATGACCGTCGCCGTGGAAACCGGACTGTGGCAGCTCGACGCCGCCACCTCCACCGTCGCCATACGACACAAGACGATGTGGGGCCTGGTCACCGTCAAGGGCACCTTCGGCGTGGTCGGCGGCCAGGGCGAGGTCCGGCCCGACGGGTCCGTCGCCGGCACCGTGACCCTCGACGCCGCCTCCCTGGACACCGCGAGCGCCAAGCGCGACGAACACCTGCGGTCCGCCGACTTCTTCGACGTCGAGCACCACCCGGAGATCACCGTCGCGGTCCGCAGCGACGAACCCCGCGACGGCGACACGGCACAGCTCGAGGGACAGCTGACCGTGCGCGGCATCAGCAGGCCGCAGTCCCTCACCGCCCGTCTGACCGAGGCGAACGCCGCGGAACTCACGCTGGAAACCGAATTCACCGTGGACCGGGAGTCGTTCGGCATCGAATGGAACCAGTTGGGCATGATGCGAGGCCCGGCCACGGTCACGGCGACGCTGCGCTTCGTCCGGGCCGACGCCTGACAGCTCGGCAGGACCGCTCCTCTCGCACCAACACTGATCGCATCCGGGTGACCCCCTCGAGTCCCGGGCTAGCGAACCGAGGCGGTCGTCGGCGGTGCGTGATGCGGGCCGCCGAACGGGGTGAGGATCAACGTCGCGTGCACGGTCTTGCCGTCGAGCGCGGGAACCGTCTTGATCCTCCCGCCGAGCCCCTCGATGAGGGGGAGCCCGAAGCCACCACGCTCACCCGGGGCGCTCGACCTCTCCGGCAGCATCTCGCCGTGGTCGGCGACAGCGATGTCCAGACGGCTTCCGCACAACGTGAGCTCGAGGGTGCAGGGCTCGTGCGTGTGCCGGATGGCGTTGGTGACCAGCTCGGAGACGATGAGCACCACATTGCACATGCGCGAAGCCGGAGCCCCGTGCGCGGCCAGCCACCGGGCGGTGATGTGCCGCGCCACCTGCGGGGTGTGCAGTCCGTAGGGCAGGGCGACGGCCAGCCGATGGTCGGTAACGGGACGGTGGAGCCGATCGGCCGGGGGTGCCGGAGTCGGAGTGGTGACGGTCATGGCCGGGCCTCCTCTCTGGAGGGGCGTGTTGTGGCTCTGCCAGTGATCCGGAGCCGTAGCCCTCCCGGATGTCGAGAAAGCGGGTACCGCGTCAGCGGCGCCAAGTGGATCTACGTTCCCGGTCACCGGGACCGGTTCTGGACCGACGGCCACGGGGACTGACCCGCCCCCCCACACACACACACAAACACGACGTGCCCTTCGCCCGCCGGAGC
>NZ_JBSFZS010000338.1:0-2966 GCF_053600395.1 Streptomyces sp. NPDC005070
CGCCCAGTGCCTCGCGCATCGCGGACGCCTGGCGCCGCACCGCGTCCAGGTAGCGTCCCGTCAGATCGCCGGGAGCGCCGATGCGGGTGAACAGGTTGCAGAAGCCGCAGCGGACTTCGCAGAACGGGATGTGCAGATACAGCGAGAGCGACCGCCGGGACTCGCCGGCCCACAGGTCCTTGAGCGCGGGGCGCGGGGTGAGGGGCCGGTAGGCGGTCTTGTGGGGATAGGCGTACGTGTAGCTCTGGTACGGGCGCGGCAGGCCGGTCGGGGCGGCCACGGGGGCGAGCGTCATACGGTCGGCTCCAGGAAGAAGTGGCGGTAGGGCACGGTCCACACGCTGTCGTGGCCGAGACGATGGCCCGTGAAGCCGTCGTCTCCGTAGGCGGTGCCGTGGTCGGAGCAGACGATGGCGAAGCAGCGGCGGCGCGAGCTCATCGCGCGGAACAGCCGGCCGACATGGGCGTCGACGTACTCGAGGGCCGCCGCGTGGGTGACCCGCCTGTCGCCCGCCTCACGAGTGGCACCGGGCAGGTGGAACCAGTTCGGCTGGTGCAGCGCCGACACGTTCAGGAACAGGAACAGCCGCTGCTCACCAGGGAGTTCGGCCACGATCTTCTCCGCCCGAGTGACCTGGGCCTCGAACGAGGTGGGCGACGCCACCCCGAACTCCGGCTCCCAGTGGCTCTCCTGGAAGAGACCGGGCAGCACGCCGCCGAGTGCGCCCTGCTTGTTGAAGAAGCCCACGCCCCCGACGCACACCGTGCGGTAGCCGTGCGCGGCGAGGCCCGCCACCAGGTCCGGGGTGTCGAAGACGAACGTGCGGTCCGCCGTCGTCTCGCTGCCCGCGAACCGTGCCGCGAACAGCCTGGGGTGCGGTCCCGGAGCGGCCGGGGTGGGCAGGAAGCCGGCGAACATGGCCTGGTGGGAGGCGTACGTGAAGTTCCCCGGCGCGTGCCGCCGCTCCCAGGTGCCGCCGGGCAGATGGGCGGTCAGGTTCGGCAGGCGGCCGGCCGCGGCGAGTTCGACGGCCACGTCGTAGCGCAGGGTGTCGAGGGTGAGAAGGAGCAGGTCGTCCCGTCCCACCACCTCGTTCATGTCCGGCGTCCCCGCGGGTCCGGGGTCGGAGGGTGTCAGGTCCGGTGTGCGGTCGGGATCAGGCTGAGGCATGTGCTGTCCTGGCAGGGGTGTCGAGCGGAAGTGCGGGTCGTCCGGGGAAGTGTTCGGGAGAGCGGGAACGGACCGCGGCGACCTGCGCCGCGTACGTGTCCAGGCCTTCCGCGCCGCTGCCCGGCAGGCCGGTCAGACGGGGGAGCAGGTCTCCGAAGGCGTTGACCTCCCCGACGGCGAAGCGGCGCCAGCCGACGGCGGGCAGCAGATCGACGCCCACGCACAGGGTGCCGGGGAAGCAGGCGGCGGCCCGTTCGCTGATGGACAGCGCCTCCGCCCACCGGTCGCCCGCCAGTGCGCGCACGGCCGCGAGATCGCCGCGGGCACCGCCCAGATGCAGGTTGGTCAGGGGAGAACGGCTCGTACGGACCACGGCGTGGGTCGCGCGGCCGGCCACGACCACGATCCGCAGGTCGGCCGATCTGCCGCCGAGCGACGCCTTGGGCAGCCAGCGCTCGATGTGCAGTCCGTCCGGCGCCAGCGCGTCCACGATCGCCGCGATCCGCGCCTCGTCCGTGTAGCGGCGGATCCGCAGGGAGTTGTGAAGGTCGCCGTCAGCCGTGCGCTCGACCGAGGTGGTGGCCCGGATCCGGCCGGCGGCGGTCGTCTCGACGGCCAGCACACCCGACGCGGACGAGCCGTGCGCGAGCTTGACGAACACCCGCCTCAGCGCGGCCTCCGCCATGAGGTCCCGGACGCCGCTCCAGTCCTCCACGGCCCGAAGGGCCCCCGAGGTCGGGGACCGCGGCACCGGCACACCCGCCGCGTCGAGCCGGGCGTGGCACAGCCTCTTGTCGAAGAGGACGGCCAGATCCGCCGGGTCGTCGAGCCGGCGGCCCCCGCGCAGCGAACCCACACAGTCCAGGAAACCCGCGTACCAGCGCGCGGAACCCTCCACCCTGGTCGGCTCGTCGGCGCCGCGCAACAGCCGGTCCACCTCGGCGTTCTCGCCGGGGGAGTCCAGCCGGACGACCTCGTCGTCCGCGAAGTCGTGCCCGCCGTCCCGCAGGACGTCCCGCCACTCGACCACGCGAAGGGTGCCCGGGCCCGCCTGCTCGGCCGCCGCCCTGAACAGGTCCACCCGGCGGTTCCCCCCATTCGCGACGACCGCCCACCTCACCGGCGCGCCCCGCCGCCGCAACCCGCCCATCCCGCCTCCTCGTTCTCTCCGCCGGTACCGGTCGGGGGCTACTCGCCCACCGCGACGAAACGCCAGACCGTGCCGTCCTCCTCCTCGTCGGACTCCGCGTCGTCCTGGTCGGCGCGGACCTCGACTCCGGCGGGCTCCAGCGTCTCCAGCAGACGCGTCCGCACCGCCGTGCCGAGGTAGTTGTGGTGCAGGTCGAGCACCTTGAGGTGGGTCAGCGGCTGGCCCGAGAGCAGAGCCGTCGCGCCGTCGTCGGTGAGTACGCCCATGGAGACGTCCAGGTGTTCCAGGCGCGCCACGACCGGGGCCGAGGCCAGCGCCGTGCAGATGGCGTCCTGGATCTCGCTGTTGCGCAGGGCCAGCCGGACCAGGCTGGGCAGGCGGCTGCCCGCGAAGAAGGGCTCCAGGTCGGCGACATCGGCGTCGCCGCCGTACTCGGAGGTGCCGAGCCACAGGTCCAGTGCGGTCAGCGCGGGCAGGTCGCTGGCTGCGATGCCGCGCACGGCCTCGGCGGGCAGGCCGCCGCTCTCGACGGTCAGCGTGCGCAGCCGCTCGTGCTTCACGGCGGGGAAGACCAGGCCGTTGCCCGTCCGCTCCGCCCGCCCGCCCGTCCGCCGGTCGGGGGTCGGTGCTCGGGGGTGAGGGCGCG
>NZ_JBSFZS010000339.1:0-2964 GCF_053600395.1 Streptomyces sp. NPDC005070
GTCTCGAGGCCGTAGCCCTGGGCGTTCTCCCGCAGCGAGGCATAGCGGTCGACGTCGAAGTCCAAGTCGAGCGAGGGATAGTAGAGGACCTGGTGGGTGATCCCGTGGAAGCCGTCGTCGTGTGCCTTGGCCGCGACCGCGGCGACAAAGTTGCCGCCGGAACTGTCGCCGGCGATGGCCAGCGTCGTACCGTCCCAGGCAAGGCTCCCGCCGTCCTCGGCGGCCCACCGCACGACCGCGTAGCAGTCGTCGAGACCGGCCGGAAAAGCTGACTCGGGCGCCAGGCGGTAGCCGACGGATATCACCTTCAGCTCGGTTGCCCTCGCCAGCGAGCGTGCGACGTGGTCGTGGGTCTCCAAGCTGCCGAGGAAGAACGCGCCACCGTGGAAGTAGATCAGCAGGCCGTGGCTGTCCGCGTCGGTGGGAGTGTAGACACGCACCGGCACGTCACCGGAGGTGGTGTGCGCGGTCAGGGTCTCCACCGCGTGCAGCGGCAGGCGGTCCTCGACAGGGGGTACGTGCGCTTCCTCGGCGGCGCGCATGGCGACCGGGTCGAGCGGGCCCTGGGGCGGAGGCGGGAGGGTCGCGAGGAACTTCGCGATCTCAGGGTGCAGGGGCATGACATCACTCCTTCGTGGCAGCGGCCGCGGGCTTCTGGCCGGGGAAGACGTCGTTGATCTCGTCCTCGGTCCAGCCCTGGCGCGAGATGGCCTGCAGTTTGTCGGTCACCGGCTTGCGCGTTGCCTGGTACAGGGCGAGACCCTCCTGCGGGGACGTCGCGTGACGCAGGGCGTCGGCGAGCGCTCCGGCGTCCTCGATGGCCGAGTTGGCGCCCTGGCCCTGGTGGTGCAGCATCGAGTGCGCGGCGTCGCCGACGAGGACGACGGAGTCCGAGTGCCAGGTGTCGACGGGGTCGATGTCGTAGACGGAGCGGATGCTCACGGTGTCCATGGCGAGGCCGCGCGTGATGTCCACCAGTCGCTCGTCGAAGCCCTCGACCGTGCGCAGCATGTCTTCCTTGGTGACCTGCGGTGTCCAGGTGCCGTCCGGACACAGGGCGGTGATGTCGAAGGACACCTGGTTGCGGTGCCGGAGCGGCAGCAGGTAGACCTTCGTGCCCCGGCCGATGTACATGCGCAGGTTGTCGTCGGTGACCATGCCCTGGGCGTCGTCGACGGAGATGACGGCACGGTAGGCGTGTTCGCCGGAGAACACCGGGCCCTTGTCGCTGAACACTTGCTGACGCACGACCGACTTGATGCCGTCGGCGCCGACGACCAGGTCCGCCTCGACGGTGGTGCCGTCCGCGAAGGTCAGGACGGAGCTGTCGCCCTTGTCCTCGACCGTTTCCAGTCGGTGGCCGAGGCGCACCATGCCCTCGGGCAGTACGCCGAGCAGGGCCTCGATGAAGTCGCCGCGGTGTATCAGGTGGGTGTGGGTCTGGTCGCCCTCGGCCGGCCACGCCTCCTTCATGAGCGGGTCGCCGGTGGCGGTGAGGATCTCGAAGTACTCGCTGGGCGAGCTGACCTGGGCGATCGCGTCGAAGATGCCCCACTGGCGGAACCGGTTCATGGTGGCGGGGCGCAGACCGATCCCGGCGCCGACCTCGCGGATGTGGTTCGCCTGCTCGTAGACGGTGACGTTCGCACCGAGCAGGCTGAGGGCCTTGGCCGCCGCCGCGCCGCCGTATCCGGCTCCGACGATCGCGATCTTCAGGTTTTTCAGGTCCGAGGACTGCATGGGGGTCTCTCTTACTTCTGGATGGTCAGGAAGTCGGCGGGGTTGCCGACGAAGATCGTCTGGATGGCGGCTTCGTCGAGGCCGGCGGCGCGCAGGTCCGGGATCAGGTCGTCGAAGAGGTAGTTGATGGTGTGTCCCTTGACGCCGGGCCAGCCGAGCGGGGAGCAGTTGGCGTCGGCGGAGGCGAGGACCTGCTTGATCCGGCGGCCCTCGTCGATGAACCGCAGGAATTGGTCCAGGCGCTCCTTGCGGGGTCGGGCCCAGAACGGCGGGTCGGGCAGCTCGGTCTCGTAGCCGAAGGTGTCGAAGCCGATGCGGCCGCCCTGTTCGGCGATCCAGACGTCGCGGGTCTTGTCGGCGTTCACCCCGTCGTCGACGTGCCCGAACAGCACGCGGTCCAGGGGCAGTCCCTCCTCGTCGAAGATCGCAATGGCGTTCTCGGCGTCGATCGCGAGGTGGGTCAGGATGGGCACCCCGGTGGTGAGCGAGGCCCGGGCGGCGGCGCGGTAGATGCGCTTGTCCAGGTCCGTCATGCGTCCGCCACGGCTGACGCCGACCTTGATGACGCCGGCCAGGCTGCCGGTGTCTCCGATGCCGACGCTGATCTCGTGGACGAACTGCCGCGTCAGGTAGTCGACTTCGGCTCGGGCGAAGTACGGCAAGGCGGTGTCGCCGCCGACGAAGCCGGTGCAGGCGACGATGTGGACGCCGGTCCTCGCGGACAGCGACTTGTAGTAGTCGACGTCTCGGCCGTTACAGATGCCGGTCGCGTCGACGAAGGTGCCGCCGCCCAGCTCGTGGAAGCGGCGCAGTTTCGGGACGGTCTCCTCGTAGCGCTGCTCGGGGGTCTTCCACCACTGCGTGTCCAGCTCAGAGCCGGGCATGCCATACCCGATGTGCTCGTGGATCGCCACGAAGCCCAGCTCCTCGGCGGGGATCGGCCCCAGGACGGTGTTCACTCGCGACACAGCACTCACCTTCGAAAAGAGATCTTGACGGTCGTTCGGGCCGGCGCGTTCAGCGCATCGCGAGGAGGTCGCGGGGGTTGGCCTCGAGAATGCGCCGCACGTCGTCCTCGCCAACGCCGTTCGCCTTGAGCAGCGGCACGAAGGCGGTCAGTACGTGGCTGTACGGCAGGTCGTTCGTGGGGTGTCCCTTGGCCACCCCGGTCGCGTCGACGGAGAGCAGGATCCGGTCGCCGGCGGGTAGGCGTCAACGGCGCCG
>NZ_JBSFZS010000340.1:0-2925 GCF_053600395.1 Streptomyces sp. NPDC005070
GATGCGGTTGGTTCAGCGTGCTTCTGAGCACCCCTCAGGATCGGAATCATCGCTCCCCTTTTGTTCGGCCGTTCCTCGGGCTCGTACCCCCCAGTGAACGCAGAAAGGGATGCCTTCTTGCACCCCAGACCATGGTTCCGGCTGCCCGCGGCGCGAAGATCGCAAAAGCGCACCTCCGCCGTCACCTCAGCGGCTGCGCTGGCCGTTCTGGCCGCTCTCGCGGTGCAGCCCGGTTCGATCGGGCCGAACAACGAGCCGGTGGCTGACTCCTATCCCTGGTACGACGACACCGCCGCCGAGCAACTGCGCCAGGACCAGTGCCTGATGGCCGACGTGCTGCGTCTTGGCGGCCCGTCGATGGCCGCGACCGCGCAGGACGGCCTCAACCAGACGCCGGACAAGCTCCACGTCCTGGCCGACCGCAAGAACTGGGAACAGACACCGCTCGCCGTCGCGTACAACAACGACCGCACCGCGGCGGGCAAGGAGATGGACGCCCTCTCCGCTCAGCGCGACGGGTGGAAGAAGCCTCTGGACGGTCTTTCAACCCCCGGCGGATTCACCGACACCGACTTCCACTCTCCGCCCGACGGCGACAAGAGCTTCTACTCCCAGACCGGTCTGTCCGCCTGGGTCGCCGACCGTTTCTGGAAAACCGACTCCGACTTCTACGACGACGCCACCCCGAAAGCCGACGACACGACTCTCAAGGCCGTCGACCAGGTGGGCAACCCCCTCTACGGGAAGGACCCCGATCCCACCGGGACGACGCAGGCGGAGTGGAATCGCGCGCGCGCCGAGCGCAGCGCCTTTCAGTGGATGCACGGGGGTCCCGCGACGAACGCCGGCGCGGACGACGCCCGGCTCTTCCTGTCCTCCGGCGGCTTCCCGCGCAGCGCGCCGCAGCCGGGCACGCCGGAGTACCGCATCGCCGTCGAGGACGTGAAGTCCCGCTTCGCCGCGTGTGGTTGGCGGGATCCGATCGACCCGGACAGCGTCCTGGGCGACATCACGTCCGCGGCGGCCGGCGAGTGGCAGCAGGAGGTCACGTCGCAGGCCGCTCAGCGCAACCAGATCCTGGGCGCGAACAAGGACGCGGTCAACGCCCTTTCCAAGGGTGCGAAGGCTTTGAGCGACATGCTGGGCCAGTCCTGGGATGCCGACCGTCTCACCCGGTGGCAGGACTACTGGATGCCGGGCGGTCTGGGCTGGGTGGGCGACAGCCCCACCGTCATCGAGGTGCACGCCGCGAAGGACAAGTGCCTCGACGTCCAGGGCGGCAAGAAGGACAACGGTACGCCGGTCCAGGTCTACACCTGCAACGGCTCCGCGGCGCAGAAGTGGGTCCTCTTGGGCAGTGAGGACAAGCTGCACCTGCAGAACGTCAACTCGCTCAAGTGCCTGGACGTGGCCGGGAACGACGCGGCGAACGGGACGAAGATCCAGATCTCGTCGTGCAAGGAGTCCACGTCGCAGACCTGGGCGTCCGAACTGCGCGGCGCCACCAGCCTGAGGAGTGTCGGTACGGGCAAGTGCCTGGACCTGCACACTTTCGACAACGGCAACGACGCGAAGCTCTACACCTGTAACGACAGCGCCGCGCAGCAGTTCGACATCAAGCCGTCGGGCCACAACGGCACCGGGCAGCTGGACTATCCGGACAAGGCGCAGTTCGACAAGGCGAAGGCAGGTGTTGCCGCGGCGCAGGCCGGTGCGAAGAAGCAGCTCGCTGTCCTGAAGGCCCAGCTGGCCGCCGTGCAGAAGGCTTCGGCCACCTCGGACACGGCGATCCAGGCCGCCTACGGCATCGCTGACACCAATGGGGCGCCGCGTGGCCGTGGTCTGCTGGTCGGGCAGCAGAAGGACCAGGTCACCAAGGGTGCCGCTGCCGCTCTCGCGGCGCTGGTGAAGGCGGGTGAGACGGCCGAGGCGGCCACCCGTGCCTCCGCCGGTGACAGCGCGACCCTCGCGCAGCGGGCGCTGGCGCAGGCCGCGCAGTCGAAGGCTGAGTTCCGCAAGAAGGCCGCCGAGACGGCCGAGCTGCAGGCGAAAGCCGCAGCCGACGCCGCGAAGACGCACCGAGACAACGCCAAGAAGGACAAGGAGACCGCGCAGGCCAAGCTCGCCGACGCGCTGAAGGCCGAGGGGGACGCCAAGGCGGCCGCCGCCGACGCGCACGCCAAGCGGCTCGCGGCGGAGGCCGAGGAGAAGACGGCCAAGGCGGAGAAAGCGAACGCCGCCGCCAGCCGTGCCGAGGCCGCCGAGCACCGCAAGAGCGCCGAGTCTGAGGCGACGAAGGCGAAGGACGCCAAGGACAAGGCGGAGACCGCGGAGAAGACCGCCGGGGACCGGCGCGACGACGCGGTCAAGGCGAAGGACCACGCCAAGTCCCTGCGCGACGACGCCTGGGACGCTGAGCAGAAGGCCGACGCCACCCGCGCGAAGGCCGATGCCAAGGACGCCTACGCCGACTCCCTGGATTCCGGTGACGCGGCGACCGCGGCCCGGGCTGCTGCGAACGACGCGGACACGGCGGCTGACGACGCCGAAACGGCAGCGACCAAGGCCCGCTCCGAGGCCGACGCCGCCACCAAGGCGGCATCCGACGCGGACGCCGCGGCCACCCGCGCCGAGGCCGCCGCCAAACGCGCCCGCTCCGACGCCGACGCAGCCCAGGCCGACAAGCTGAAGGCCGACGCCGCCGTCAAAACCTCCACCAGCGCCGTCGCCGACGCCATCAAGGCCTCCCAGGACGCCTCCGCCCAGGCCAAGGCCGCGGTCAAGCTCGCCGACGAAGCCGAGCAGCACGCCAAGGACGCCAAGACCCAGGCCAGCACCGCCAACACGGAAGCGGCCAAGGCACTCGCTGCGTCCGCCAAAGCCGCCGGCTACGCCTACGTCACTGCCCAGGCCGCAGTCGACGCC
>NZ_JBSFZS010000341.1:0-2915 GCF_053600395.1 Streptomyces sp. NPDC005070
GCCACCAGAGCGAGGGTGACAACGTCACCAGTGACTGCTGGTTCGCCGAGAACGTGACACCGACCGTCTTCCAGGAGAGGTCCGGCAAGGCCTGCGACGGGTGGGAGCGGTGGCGCGAGGACGTCGACCTCGCGGCCGCGATGCACCTCAACGCCTACCGGTTCTCGGTCGAGTGGGCACGGGTCGAACCGGTGGAGGGCGAGTTCTCCACCGAGGCGCTCGCTCACTACGAGGCGATCGTCGACCACTGCCTCTCGCGCGGTCTGGCACCGGTGGTGACCTTCCATCATTTCGTGGCCCCTCACTGGTTCGCGATGCGGGGCGGGTGGCTCGGCGAACGGGCGCCGGAGCGGTTCGCGCGATTTTGCGATCGGGTGATGTCCGTGTTCGGCGACCGGATCGCCGCGGCCGTGACCATGAACGAGCCCAATCTGCCGCCGATGCTGGCCTGGGCGGGCCTGCCGGACTTCGTACGTGACCTGGAGCGCGCCACGCTCGACGCGTGCTCGCGGGCGGCGGGGGTCGAGCGGTACCGCCTCACCAATGTCACCGTCGCCGAGGAGGCCGAGGAGCTCTTCGCCGGACAGGCGGCGGGCCATCGGGCCGCTCGGGCCGCGATCAAGGCCCATCGGCCCGATCTGCCCGTAGGCCTGTCGATCGCCCTGGTCGACGACCTGGTCCACGGCACCGATGCCACCCTGCGGGACCGCAAACGGGCCGAGGTCTATCAGCCCTGGCTGGAGATCGCTCGCGAGGACGACTTCGTCGGGATCCAGAACTACGAGCGGCACCACTACGACGCCGAGGGCGCCGTGAACACCGACGGCACTCCGGCGAAGGGCGGCGTGATGAACCGCACCGACCCTGCCTCGCTGGGCAGTTGTGCCCGCTACGCCCACGCGGTGAGCGGCGTACCCGTGATGGTGACCGAGCACGGCAGACAGACCGACGACGACACCGAGCGGGCGGCCTTCATCGAGCCGTCGCTGGAAGGGCTCCAGGAAGCCATGACCGACGGCATCCCGGTGCTCGGCTACTTCCACTGGACCCTGATGGACAACTTCGAGTGGATCTTCGGCTTCGGCCCCAAGTTCGGCCTGCACAGCGTCGACCCGGTGACCTTCGACCGCACGCCGAAACCCAGCGCGGGCGTCTACGGCAAGCTCGTCGCGGACCTGCGCCGTGGATGAGATCTCGGCGGTCCGGTTCGAGCATCGTGACGATCCGCTCGGCATCGGCGAAGAGCGCCCCCGGCTTTCCTGGCAGGCCGCCGGCCGACCCGGTTGGCGGCAGGCGGCGTACGAACTCACGATCGGCGAGGAGTTCTTCCACGTCGAGTCGGCGGACTCGGTACTGGTGCCCTGGCCGGCCGACCCGCTGGAGCCCCGGGAGGCGCGGGAGGTCCGGGTGCGCGTGATCGGCGCGGACGGGGAGGCCTCCGACTGGAGCGACCCTGTGACCGTCGAACGCGGGCTGACCGTGAGCGAATGGCAGGCGGTACTGATCGAGCCCGTTCGCGACGAGCGGGGTCCCGCGGCTCTGCTGCGCCGCTCGTTCACCGCACAGGGCGAGGTGGTCCGCGCGAGGCTCCACATCACCGCTCACGGCGTCTACGAGGCGGAACTCAACGGCGAGCGCGTCGGAGACCATACGCTGACGCCGGGCTGGACCAGCTACCGGCACCGGCTGCGTTGTCAGACGTACGACGTCACACCGATGGTCCGATCCGGCGAGAACGCCATCGGCGTACAGGTCGCGGACGGCTGGTGGCGGGGCCGCGTCGGATTCGTGCCCGAGTGGCGGGACACGTACGGCAGTTCGCTCGGTCTGCTGGCACAGGTCGAGATCGAGTACGGCGACGGCCGCCGCCAGGTGATCGCGACCGACGAGAGCTGGCGGTCGTCCACCGGGCCGATCCGTCGGGCCGATCTCTACGAGGGCGAGACCTACGACGCGACGAAGGAGGTACCCGGATGGTCATCACCCGGGTACGACGAGCGCGAGTGGGCCGGCGTCCGACGGGGGGAGAGGGACCTCGCCACCCTGGTCGCACCGACCGGGCCGCCCGTCCGCGCGGTCGAAGAGCGCACCGCGGTGGAGACGATCATCACCCCGTCGGGCCGGACCGTGCTGGACTTCGGGCAGAACATGGTCGGGCGCCTGCGCATCTCGGTACGGGGCAGCCGCGGCTCGACGATCACGATGCGTCACGCGGAGGTGCTGGAGGACGGCGAACTCGGGGTGCGGCCGCTGCGCACCGCCGAGGCGACCGATCGCTACGTCCTGCGCGGTGACCTCGAAGGCGAATGCTGGGAACCGGCCTTCACGCTCCACGGCTTCCGCTACGCCGAGGTCGGCGGCGACTACGACGACCTCGACGCCATCGCCGTCGTGTACCACTCCGACATGCGCCGCACCGGATGGTTCGAGTGCTCCGACCCCCTGCTGAACAGGCTCCACGAGAACGTCGTCTGGGGCATGCGCGGGAACTTCGTCGACATCCCGACGGACTGCCCGCAGCGCGACGAGCGTCTGGGGTGGACCGGCGACATCCAGGTCTTCGCTCCGACATCCTCCTACCTCTACGACAGCGCCGGACTCCTCGCGTCGTGGCTGGCGGATCTCGCGGCGGACCAGACCGAGACCGGCGTCGTACCGCTGTTCGTGCCGCGGGTCGACTTCCCCGGCCCCTTCGCGGATCCCGCGCCGACGGCCGGCTGGAGCGACGCCGCGGTGATCGTGCCCTGGGTCCTCTTCCAGCGCTTCGGTGACACGGGGCTGTTGCGCCGCCAGTACGCGAGCATGCGGGCCTGGGTGGACGGGCTGACCACGCTGCTCGGGCCCGCCAGCCTCTTCGACAGGCCGGCCCTGCAGCTCGGGGACTGGCTGGACCCGGCCGCGCCGCCGGACGCGCC